>CAZNUK010000076.1:0-9712 GCA_964576255.1 uncultured Butyrivibrio sp. | reverse complement strand
TCATTGGATTAATTGCATAAGAACCGGTAAATACACCAGTCTTATCCTTATCCTGCATACGGTCAATATTAGAACGTGTTGAAGCTCTGTAGATATAGTCTTCAACTGCTGCCCTTGTCTCATCATTAGCAAGTTCTTTTGCCATTGCATGCTCTGGGGCAAGTACCATAAAGGTAGCTCCATAAAGAGTATCAGGTCTTGTGGTATATACTGTAATCTCCTTATCAGTTCCATCAACCTTAAAATTAACCTCAGCTCCGTATGAACGTCCAATCCAGTCAGTCTGCATCTTCTTAACCTTCTCAGGCCAGTCAAGCTTGTCAAGGTCATCTAAAAGTCTGTCTGCGTACTGAGTAATCTTTAACATCCACTGCTTAAGATTTTTCTTAGTAACCTCAGCACCACAACGCTCACAGCAGCCGTTAACAACTTCTTCGTTAGAAAGACCTGTTTTGCAGGATGGACACCAGTTAATAGGCATCTCCTTCTCATATGCAAGTCCTGCTTTGAACATCTTAACGAAAATCCACTGTGTCCATTTATAGAAATCAGGATCAGTTGTATTAACCTCTCTGTCCCAATCATACACAGCCGCAATCTGATTAATCTGCTTCTTAATATTAGCTACGTTCTGGGCTGTTGAAACAGCAGGATGCACACCATTTTTAATAGCATAATTCTCTGCAGGAAGTCCAAAAGCATCCCATCCCATTGGATGAATAAGGTAATAACCATTGAGCATCTTATATCTGCTCCAAACGTCACTGATTACATATCCTCTCCAATGTCCAACATGTAATCCGTTACCTGATGGGTATGGAAACATATCCAGACAGTAGTATTTTGGTTTCTTGCCGTCGTCCACATTAACTGGGTTCTTCTCCCAGTTAAGACGCCATTTATTCTCAATTTCTTTGTGATTGTATGGTGTAGCCATAACTTATCCTCCATTAAATAGTTCTTAACTTAATCGTACCTATCAATTTTAAACATCTGGGAGAATAATGTCAATCTTAAATTGTGTTAAAATATGGGGATTTTTCTTGATTATCGAACATTTGATTGCTGTCATTGGCTTATGCTTGACTTGTTTCAGTCTTGGCTATTCGCTTGGTCGTAATAGCAAGACACAAAAATAACCGCCCAGTCCGGTTCACTCAGCGGTTATTCTTATAACTAAATGATATTTGGACTAACCGTCTATCGGTAGCACCTTTTCTATTATTATACTATCACTAAGTTTTGTTGCTGTCAATAAAATCCGAAAGCTTCTACAACAGAAACTCACTAAAAATCACATTACTAACATCAATTCCTCTTTTGGTCAGTCGCACGTAATTTTCACCAGATTCCATAAGTCCAATCTTAGTGTATTTATCAATCACATCTCCATACACATTCATAAGATGTCTGCCAAAGCGATTTTTAAAATCAGAAGGCTTAACTCCCTCCATCATTCTAAGTCCCAGATACATAAACTCTGCCATCATATCCTCCTCGGACAATATGGTCATATCCTCCTTATCAGACAAAGGATTATCTATGTATTCCGAAAGAGCTCTAATGTTACTGAATCTTTTTCTTCCAATGTATGATGCTGCCCCAAGACCAAAACCTATATAATCTCCGCCCTGCCAGTAAATCTTATTGTGCTTACACTCCCTGCCGTCTCTGGCATAATTAGAAATTTCGTAACGATGATAGCCTGCTTTTCCCAAAACCTCTGCCGTTACTTCATAAATTTCTCTTTCCGTATCCTCATCCGGCAAATTAGTTACCACACCGCTTCGAACCATATCAAAAAGAGGTGTTCCCTCCTCCAGAATAAGACTGTAGGCAGATATATGAGCAGTTTTTAGCATTGTAATCATTCTAAGTGTTTTTTTCCATGACTCCACAGTCTGTCCCGGCAATGCGCTCATTAAATCCACATTAATATTGTCAAAACCTGCCTTTAGGGCAATTTCGTAAGACTTAAGAAAATCCTTATATGTATGAATTCTTCCAAGTGCTTTTAGCTCCTCATCATTAACTGACTGCAAACCAAAGCTTAGTCTGTTAACTCCAAGCCCCCTATAAGTGGTAAGTTTAAATAAATCCACCGTTCCCGGATTACACTCAACCGTGATTTCGCAATCCTCTTCCAAGGTAAAATTTTCTCTGACACAATTAAAAATCTGTTCCATCAAAAATGGTTTTAAATTGGAAGGTGTTCCTCCTCCCACAAAAATCGTTGAAACAATATATTCGCCCCTATGAGAATGGGCAAAATCCTGTATTTCCTCGCACAGGGAATTCACGTATGCTGCCTTGGTTTCCTCATTAACAGGCATTGATAAAAAATCACAATAAATACATTTTGATACACAAAAGGGGATATGTATATATATCCCCAGTTTTTTTTGCTTTATATCCATTCTAACACCTTTTGTACTAAGCTTTTATCTTCACTTTGTGCTAATTTTTTTCTAAGATATCTAAAGGTATAATCCTCACCCTTTACAGAAAGCATTGTAAGAACTTTTTTGAGTTCTCTCGCAGTCTCCGGGTGCATAACGAGACGCCCTTTTCCCTTCTTAAAATATTCAAGGGGTGCACTGTCGGTGTAGGCATCACCATAATAAATTTTGCTGGCAGCGATTCTATCGCAAACCATCTCCACAAAATATCTTGTAGGCATCTTCACTCCGGACATAAGCTTGGTTTCTGGATTATAGTCCGTCCAATACTCATAGTGATGCTTATTTCTGCCCTTGTGGTGCATCCAAGCTGTGGAGTGACCTATTGCCTCTCTTTCACCCTCGTTAGGACTTCTTGTACCCTGATAGTACTCCACTCCCGGCAAAAATTCCGTAGGGCTATACTTGGACAAATCGTGAAAAAGTCCCTGCACACCAATCCCAGCCTTAAAGCAGTTTTTGATAACCTCATGTCTGTGTCTGGTAATAGTTTTAAAATGGTTAACAACATTTGTTGCATCTATTTCTATTATTTCCATTATTTAATCCTCGTCTAACTTAAGAACACTCATGAATGCACTCTGTGGGATTTCAACATTACCCACCTGTCTCATTCGTTTCTTACCTTCCTTCTGTTTCTCAAGAAGCTTCTTCTTACGGGAAATATCACCACCGTAACACTTGGCAAGAACATCCTTACGAAGTGCCTTAACAGTTTCTCTTGCAATAATTTTGCTTCCGATAGCAGCCTGAATTGGAATTTCAAAAAGCTGTCTTGGAATCTCTTCCTTAAGCTTTTCACACATTCTTCTGCCTCGTTCATAAGCACTTCCCTCAAATACTATGAAAGAAAGGGCATCTAACTCCTCTTTGTTAACAAGAATATCCAGCTTAACTAATTTAGAGCGCTGATATCCCTTCATCTGATAGTCAAAAGAAGCATATCCTCTTGAACGGGATTTTAGGGCATCAAAGAAGTCATAAATAATTTCATTAAGCGGAAGAATATATTTGATTACTGCTCTGGTGCCTTCAATATATTCCATTCCAAGATATTCACCTCTTCGCTCCTGACAAAGAGTCATAATAGCTCCCACATATTCAGAAGTTACCATAATCTCCGCGTCAACTACCGGCTCCTCCATAAAATCAATTTCCGATGGGTCCGGTAAATTAGATGGATTGGTAAGCTCCATAACGCTTCCATCCGTCTTATGAACCTTGTATACAACGCTTGGTGCAGTCGTTACTAAGTCCAGATTATATTCTCTCTCAAGTCTTTCCTGAATAATTTCCAGATGCAAAAGTCCCAAAAATCCACATCTAAAACCAAAACCCAATGCCGCCGATGTCTCTGGCTCATAGAAAAGGGATGCGTCATTAAGCTGAAGCTTCGCAAGAGCTTCCTTTAAATCCTCATAATGAGCTCCGTCTGCCGGATACATTCCACAGAACACCATAGGGTTAACCTTCTTATATCCCGGAAGTGGTTCCTTGCAAGGATTGGTTGCACATGTAATGGTATCACCAACATTGGTATCCTTTACATTCTTAATGCTGGCAGTAAGATAACCAACCATACCTGCTGACAGTTCATCACATGGAATAAACTGTCCCGCACCAAAATATCCTACCTCCACAACATCCGCCTCAGCCCCTGTAGCCATCATGCGAATTCTTGTACCTTTTTTAACTGTACCTTCCATAACACGGAAAAATACAATTACACCCTTATAAGAATCATACACTGAGTCAAAAATAAGCGCCTGCAAAGGTGCATCAGAATCTCCCTGTGGTGCCGGAAGCTTATTAACAATAGCCTCCAGAACATCTTCTATATTAAGTCCGTTCTTGGCAGAAATCAAAGGTGCGTCCATTGCCTCAATACCAATCACATCCTCAATCTCATCCATTACTCTCTGTGGCTCAGCACTTGGCAGGTCGATTTTATTAATAACAGGGAACACCTCAAGGTTATGGTCTATTGCCATATATACATTAGCAAGAGTCTGCGCCTCAATTCCCTGAGCTGCATCAACTACAAGAATAGCGCCCTCGCATGCCGCAAGGCTTCTTGATACCTCGTAATTAAAATCCACATGACCCGGAGTATCAATAAGGTTAAATACATACTCCTCTCCGTCCTTGGCACGATAAATAGTTCTTACAGCCTGAGCCTTAATGGTAATACCTCTTTCTCTTTCAAGGTCCATATTGTCCAAAACCTGATTCTGCATCTCTCTGCTGGTAAGAAGACCTGTTTTCTCAATAATACGGTCTGCCAAAGTAGATTTGCCATGGTCTATATGTGCAATTATACAAAAATTTCTAATCTTAGTCTGGTCTATTCCTCCCACTTGGTGGGTACCTCCTTATTACATTAATTCAAATCGTCAAAATAGTATACCATAACAACCCTGATTATGGCAAAAGAAATTATACAAATATAATTATAAATATTGTCAATATTATTATTGAAGCACCAATAAAACGGTATATTCCAACGTATGGATCAGACGTCTTCACATCCTTATATTTCCATCCATTCTTTAAAAATTTCTCGTTATCATCTCCAAACAGGATATCATTCTCATCCTTGTGCTTCCAACCCTCTAATAAATACCATATGGTATATGGAGATATTGTCATAAAAATTCCGATTCCTATAAAAAGAATTCAAAATACAATTTTTATAACTAATACCTTATTTGAAACAGTTGCCATTATATTACTTAATAATAAAAAATTTATTTTCATCACATAAACCTCCAAACCAAAATCTTTGATTATGATAACATAATTATAGCTTTATAGCGATATTTTTTTTAAATTTGTATTTATTCTCTTCGATTTTTATAGTAAAATATGGTTAGGTTTTTCTACCAAATTTTTACAAGGAGGATTTTTATGAAATTCAGAAAAATTGCAGCGCTTTTACTGGCTTCCTCAATGGTTGTTTCCGCACTTGCAGGCTGTGCATCCAATACAAGCACAACTAACAATGAGACCACAAGTGCATCAACAGATGAGACCACAAGCGCATCAACAGATGATAATCAGGGTTCAGACGCTCCTGTTATCACTAATGTTCCGGAGGGTTACGGATTAACTGATAATATTGCAGACGGTGCAATTCTTCACTGCTTCTCATGGTCATTTAAGACTATTACTGAATCCATGGAGGATATTGCTACTTCAGGTTTCAGTGCAATTCAGACTTCACCAATTAACTTATGTAATGATGGTGGCGATGCCGGAATGGATTTATATGGTTCAGGAAAGTGGTATTATCATTACCAGCCAACAGGTTGGACCATTGGTAACTATCAGTTAGGTACAAGGGAAGAATTTATCGAAATGTGTACCACTGCTGAAGAGTATGGAATTAAGGTTATCGTAGACGTTGTACCTAACCATACAACCAAAGCAACAGAAACACTTTCCGAAGAATTTATCACAGCAGTTGGTGGTTTTGACAAGTTATATCATAAAAACGGTATGACAGATATCTCTAACTACAGTGACAGAGCTCAGTGTACACTTCAGGCTTTATCTGGTCTCTGTGACGTTAACACTGAAAACCCTGCTTTCCAGGATTACTTTATTGCATTCTTAAATGACTGTATCGCTTGTGGTGCTGACGGCTTCCGTTACGACACAGCTAAGCATATCGGACTTCCTGATGATCCACAGGATGACGAGACACTTCCTAACAACTTCTGGGAAAGAGTTACTACAGAAATTGACAATGCAGACACTATCTTCAATTACGGCGAAGTTCTTCAAGGTGACGGAGAACGTATCGGTGATTATATCGATGCCATTGGTGCAACAACCGCAAGCAGCTACGGTGCCAACATCAGAAGTGCAATTATCACTAAGAATCTTAAAGCCAGCAAGGTAACTGACCTTTGTGTTGGTGGTAAGACCGATGTTGTTACATGGGTTGAATCTCACGATAACTACACAGAAGACAATGGTACAGTTAATAACATTACCAACGAACACATCATTATCGGATGGTCAATCATTGCTGCAAGAGCGGAGGGAACTCCTCTCTTCTTCTCAAGACCTTATAACTCATCTAAGGACAGCATGTGGGGTTCATTTAATAAAATCGGTATGGCCGGTGATGATTTGTACAAGGACCCAACCATCGTAGCCGTTAATCGCTTTAGAAACGCAATGGTTGGCGAAGACGAGAACATCTACAATGTTGACAGCTATAACGGCGCAGTTTTCATTGAAAGAGGTACAAGAGGACTTGTAATCGTTAACTCCGCTTCATCTGATTTTACTTTTAACACTGAAACAGCACTTGCCAACGGCGTATATATCAATAGAGTGGATAACACTACTGTCTACCAGGTTGTTGATGGTGTTATTGAAGGTACAATCCCTGCTTCTTCTGTTGTTGTATTATGCAATGACGGATATGCTGAAGTTGCTCCTGCCGCAGTTGTAAAAGTTGCTGATGATGTTACAGGTACTATTATTGGCGACTCAACAGAGGTAACACTTGTTGCTGCCAACACAGCTACTGCTACATATTCCATTGATGGTGGCGAAGAAGTTGCATTTAAGGATGGAGATGTAATTACAATTGGAACTGATTTGGAAGTTCTCGGAACTTCAACTCTTACTTTGAAGGGTACTAACGCAGAAGGTAACAGCACCTGTATATCGTATATATTTAAGAAAATTGAATGTACAGCTTCAGGCACTGTAATCCACTTCCAGAAACCTGATGGATGGGGCGATACTATCAACGCATACGTATACGACGAGACAACATCTTCTAAGGTAATTGAGAACTCCAGCTGGCCTGGTGTTGCAATGACAGATAACGGTGACGGAACCTACAGTTATACATTCACTGATGACTGGGTAGCACCTTTGGTAATTTTCAACGACGGAAAGAACCAATCTAATGGTGAAATGGAGCCTGGCGCTAACGTAGTTCCTGATAAGCTTTACACAATTGAATAATTTAAAATATTCTTATTTGCAAATATAAGTTTGATGTAGTAATATCTAATAAGAATTACTTAGCACTTTATAGTGCTGTACGGGAGATATCTTATGAGTATTACAGTTGGATTTATAGGTTTGGGACTGATTGGCGGTTCCATTGCAAAATCTTTAAAAAAAGCAGATTCATCAATTTACACAGTTGCGTACAATCGCAGCAAGGAGCCCCTTCTTAATGCGGTATCCGATGGTGTAATTGATGAGTCTGCATTTGATATTAATGAAGCATTCAGAAAATGCGACATCATCTTTTTATGTACCCCGGTTGAATATAATTCAATATATCTGTCCAAGGTTGCCCCTTTAATCAAAGATGGCTGCGTTATCACGGATGTTGGTAGTGTCAAAGGACATATTCATTCCACAGTGAAAGAGCTTAATCTTATGCACTGTTTTATTGGTGGACATCCTATGGCAGGCTCTGAGAAAACAGGCTACGAGGCATCTAGCGACATTCTTTTGGAGAATGCTTACTATGCAATTACACCTACCCAAGAGACTTCCAAGGCTAATTTGGATTTTTATGTAAATCTTGTGTCCAAAACCGGCGCTATTCCAATTGTTACTGAGCCGGATATTCACGACTATGCCGTTGCAGGCATAAGCCATGTTCCTCACCTTATTGCTTCCAGTCTGGTCAATCTGGTTAAGGAAAACGATACTCCGGAAGAATTAATGAAGCTTTTGGCGGCAGGAGGCTTTAAGGATATTACAAGAATTGCATCCTCCTCTCCTGAGATGTGGTCCCAGATATGCTCCACCAACCAGAAGCAGATTTCCTTAATTCTGCAGAAATATATTGATATGCTTACCAATGTAAAAAGCATGGTGGATTCCAACGATAATAAGGGAATATACGATATGTTTTCTGAATCCAGAGAATACCGTAATTCCATCAGCATCACCACAAAAGGTCCAATTATGGCAAGATACACCATCTTCTGTACCATCGAGGACAAAAAAGGTGCTCTTAATGCAATTACAGAGCTTCTGTACAACAATCATATCAGCATTAAGAACGTTGAAATTATACATAACAGAGAATACAAGGACGGAACTTTACTTGTAGAATTTTATGATGAACCATCTTATATTAATGCCAAAACAGTTTTATCCACAGCTGGATATATGATTTACCGCTAGGAGGAAATACAATGAATTTTAACAGAATCAAATCTCTTAAGGGCAGTGTTACCATCCCGGGAGATAAATCCATATCACACAGAGCCGTTATGTTTGGTTCGATTGCCAAAGGAATCACTGAAATAACTGGATTTTTGCAGGGAGCAGATTGCCTTTCAACAATCTCCTGTTTTCAAAAAATGGGCGTTAATATTGAAAACATCGGTGACAAGGTAATTGTCCACGGCAACGGACTTCGTGGACTTAATGCTCCTAATGAAATTCTTGATGTGGGAAACAGTGGAACCACCACAAGACTTATAAGTGGTATTTTGGCAGGTCAGAACTTTACTTCTGTACTTAGCGGTGACAGTTCCCTGAACAAAAGACCAATGAAAAGAATCATTACTCCACTCTCACTTATGGGAGCCAACATTTCAAGTAATGAAGGCTGTGCACCTCTTACAATTACAGGTTCCCCTTTAAGAGGAATAGATTATACTTCCCCTGTGTCTTCCGCACAAATTAAATCCTGCGTGCTTCTTGCAGGTCTGTACGCAGAGGGCACAACCAGCGTAACAGAGCCATCTCTGTCCCGCAATCACACTGAGCTTATGCTAAGTGCTTATGGTGCTGATATTACATCAAGCGGTTTAACAGCTAAAGTTAGCCCTGCAACAGAATTATTTGGTCAAAAAGTTTCTGTTCCCGGTGACATTTCTTCTGCTGCTTATTTTATCGCAGCAGGACTTATTGTTCCAAACAGTGAAATACTTGTTCAGAATGTAGGTCTTAATCCAACCAGAGACGGACTAATCAAAGTATGTCTTCAGATGGGCGCCGACATTACTATTCAGAACGAAAGAATTGAAGGCGGGGAGCCTGTTGGCGATTTATTGGTACGCCACAGCAATCTTACCGGAATAACCATAAAGGGAGAAATTATTCCAACCCTTATAGACGAAATTCCTATTATTGCAGTTCTTGCAGCATACGCTAAGGGTCAGACCATTATTGCAGATTCCGCCGAGCTTAAGGTTAAGGAATGTGACAGAATTGATGCAATGACCACCACGTTATCTGATATGGGTGTAGATATT
>CAZNUK010000075.1:0-9738 GCA_964576255.1 uncultured Butyrivibrio sp. | reverse complement strand
CTGTGATGAATCATACTTTAAGAGATGAGCAAGCATCTTAGGGCTTGTTAAATCGTTGATAGCTACAACTTCATATCCCTCTGCTCCGAACATCTGTCTGAAAGCAAGACGACCGATACGGCCAAATCCGTTAATTGCAACTTTTACTGCCATTTTAAAAATTCCTCCTGGTAAATATAAAATATTTAAATATCGTTGATAAAAATCAATCTAGGGTTATTCTACCTTTTTTGTCCAAAAATTTCAACCATTATTTTATTTTTATACATTGATGTTAGTACAACCTATATTTTGTCTTTTTTTATGTGTAAAAATGCACAAAATATTGACAAATTTATTTTTCTTCATATAATCTAATAATTGCAATAAATTGTAAGGAGTGCATTTATGATAAACGATTTTCATATACATACTCACTTTTCTTCCGATTGCCAGGTTAACCCGGAAGAATATGTGGAAAGAGCCATTAGTCTTGGCATGAAGGAAATTTGTTTTACCGACCATGTGGATTTTGATTATCCAAAAGAAAATGGTCAGGAAATGTTTAAAGTGGATGTTGACCGCTATTTTACGGAATTATCCGAACTTAAATCAAAATACGCTGACAACCTTAAAATTAAAATCGGTATTGAGATGGGAGTTAATCCTTCAATATACGAACAGAACAAGAAGTTTATAGAAGCTCATTCTTTTGATTTTGTAATAGGTTCCTCACATATTGTTAACGGAATTGACCCTTACTATCCTTCATACTGGGAAAACCGTCCGATTGACGATGGAATTATGGCTTACTATGAAGCAATACTCCGAAACGTTACTTTTTATAACGATTATGATGTGTATGGTCATCTTGATTATGTAAGAAGATATGTTAAGGATAAATCATACGTATATAACGACTCCAAATTTTATGATATCACCGAAATGATTCTTAAAAACATCATTTCCAAAGGTCACGGAATAGAGCTTAACACCAGAGGTCTTCAGGAAGGATTTACTCCTTATATTCCTACTATTGCCATTTTAGAACGTTATAAACAGCTGGGTGGCGAAATAGTAACCATCGGCTCTGACTCACATAAATTAAGAAATCTTGGCTATGGTTTTAAAACAGCCAAGGATATTCTTGTTAATTCAGGCTTTAAGTATTACACTTCATTTGAGAACAGAAAACCTACATTTATACCGCTATAGAGTAGGTATGACAATACAGCGAATAACCCGACCTAAGGGGTAATAGCGGTCGGGTTATTGCAATAGTATATTTAGGTTGAATGGATATAAATGAAAAAATGAAAGGCTCATTCAGTATAAGTGCAGCTACCTGCATATAAAAACATCCGACAAAAACACCGGATGCGAATGAGATAACAAAAAATGCAACCGGCTGCCATGCTGTTAAGCGAAGGCCCTTTGGCTTTGCGTCCTTATTTTTCAATAAGTTTGCCGAACGTGTTTAACTTATATATGAATTATATCACATTCCCAAAAGATTGCAAGAACTTTTTACATTTTTTTAATTTTTTTGATAGTTTTTGCTATTATCTGCACCACTCTCTCCGCCTTATTAATTGTAATAGACTCATCCATTGTTATTCTAATGGTTCCCATAGCACATTCCTCATCCAGATTTATAGCTTTTAGAACATGGGATACCTCGTGGCTGAGCCCACTGCAGGCAGAACCAGCAGATGCATATATTCCTTCCATATCCAACAACACCAGTACCGACTGGGCATCAATTCCCCTCACACTAAAACTTATATTATTAGGCAACCTATTCTCCATTGAACCATTTAAAACAATGTCAGGAATAAGTTCTTTAAGCCTTTTTACAATGTAATTTCTTATTTCGGTCAGATACTTAGCAGTGCGTTCCATATTTCTGCACGCAATTTCAGCCGCCGTAGTCATACCTACAATTCCCGGTACATTTTCAGTTCCCGCTCTCATATTATACTCCTGGCTTCCGCCCAAAATCATCGGTTTAACCCCCATGTCCTTCCTGACATATAAAAATCCCACTCCCTTAGGACCATGGAATTTGTGAGAAGAAACACTTAACATATCCAGATTTAATGCATTTACATCAATAGGTATATGCCCAAAGGCCTGGACACCGTCAGAATGAAATATAATTCCGTATTCCTTTGCAAGATGCCCTATTTTTTCTATTGGTTCAATTGTTCCAATCTCATTATTTGCCATCATAACACTAATCAGTCCCGTCTGATGAGTTATTGCCGTCTTAATACTCTGAACCGATATCTCGCCCTTATCATTTGGGGATACCAAAGTTACCCTTCCTCCATTCTGCTTATATTCGCTTAATGGATTTAACATAGCCTTATGTTCAATTGTTGTAGAGATTATATGCACCCGCCGTCTTCTTGCATCATTGCACACCCAGTTATTACTTTCCGTTCCACCCGATGTAAAAAAAATCTCCGACCGCATGGCACCGATTTTTTCTGCAATAATTTCCCTGCATTGTTCTATTTTATTTTTAACCCTTTTAGAATCTGTGTACCCGGCAGAAGGATTATAAAACTCCCGGGAATAGTACGGCCACATAGCTTCTATGACCTCGGGATACATATATGTGGTTGCCGCATTGTCCAAATAAATTCCCATATCCGACATCCTTTTTTATTAATAATATATGCAGTTTACGAATAAAGTGTAACACAGAACATATATCAAGGTGGTTTTATGTCCAAAAAAACTTTTATTAAAGGAACTTTTATATTAACTGCCGCAGGGGTTATTACCAGACTTCTGGGATTCTTTTTCAAAATAGTTTTATCAAGAATAATAGGCTCAGAGGGAATGGGACTTTATCAATTAGTAATGCCGGTGTGTGCAATCAGCTACGCTCTTGCAATTTCCGGTTTTGAAGTGGCAATATCAAGACTTACCGCCAAATACATAGCCGGAAACAGACCGGACAAAGCATTTTCCGTTCTCGTAATTAGTACTATATATTCACTTGCAGCCTCTATTATATGCTGCATACTGGTAAGGCAAAACGCCTCGTTTATTGCTTCCACACTATTTAATAATCCTGATGCGGCACCTTTGATTAAATCAATCATTATATCTGTACCATTTTCAGCACTTCACTGTATGGCAACCAGTTTTTTTATAGGACAACAGAAAACCGGGTTTCCCGGCTTGTCCCAGCTTTTAGAACAGCTAATCCGAATGGTATCCGTTTATTTTATAATTAAAATCACAGGTAAAACAGATGCCTCCATTGGTGTTTTAAGCCTTATAGCCGGTGAAATCGGTGCAGCAATTATCTCTGTTAATTACATTCTTTTTTATGTTAAAAAGAAAGAACATCTTAACAGAAATTTAATAATGAAATATTCGTCATCAATAAGAAAAACTGCGCTACCGGTAACAATTAACAAACTTGCTCTCTACGGACTGCAAAGCATTGAAACCATTCTTCTCCCGGTTATGTTAGTTAAAAGCGGTCTGACTAACAGTGAAGCCCTGTCCACCCTGGGAGTAATTACCGGAATGGCACTTCCTGTAATTTTATTTCCTGCAACGCTTACCAATTCCGTCGCACTTCTGCTGCTTCCATCAGTAGCAGCTGACCAAAATAACTACAATAAATTGAAAAAGAGTGGCTCCGGAGCCCTTATGTTCTCTCTTATTTTTGGTTTTATTTGTATTATTTTTATGGTAACTCTGGGAGGATATATATGTGAAAAAGCCTTTAACGACTCCTCAGTCAAAGATTATGTACAGGTAATGGCGTGGCTGTGTCCTTTTATTTTTGTATCTACAACATTTAAAAGCATATTAAATGCAATGGGTAAATCCTCGCGGATATTTGCAAATAATATGCTTTCAGAAGCTGTATCTATTCTGTTTATAATTGTACTGATTCCCAAAACCGGCATCAGTGCATATATGTATGGTCTTCTGACAAGTCAGTGTCTTAATGCCATTCTGCAACTGACTTCCTTTAACCGATACGTCCAAAAACTACGGTGTGATGATTGATTCAATCTTAACACTGCTGTCCCTACATAAATCAATAGCTCTGCCACTTGTGGTAAGCACAAGTGGTCTTGAGTTTTTCTGACGGTTGATAAGAATAACCTCTGCTTTCTCACCATTGCTAAGCTTAACTTTGGAATTAAGATATGTCTCAACAATGTTATTAAGAAATACAAGAAGATATTCTGTCTCAAACTGCATAAAGCCATCCTCTTCAATTCTGGCAATTACATCGAACGGACACATTCCACTTCGATATACTCTGTTTGCAGTCATCGCCTCGTATACATCAGCAATGGCAATAACCTTGGAATACTTATCAATCTTATCTCTGGTAAGTCCCATTGGATATCCGGTTCCATCACAACGTTCGTGATGCATAAGCGCAGCATTAACAACGCTTGGTTCCAAGCCTATATCCTTAATGAGATTATATCCCTCAACTGTATGTGTTTTCATAATCTCATACTCTTCGTCCGTCAGTTTACCCGGCTTATCAAGAATTTCCTTGGGAATTGTTAATTTCCCCACGTCATGAAACAGTCCACAGGTATGGAGAATTCTCTGATCCTCTTCTGACCATCCAAGCCATTTACCAATTAATGACGCAATAATTCCAACGTTCATACTGTGCATGTATGTAGAATCCGAATACGAATGCATTGAATACAACATATTGATTGTATCATATGAATTAGTTGCGTTATGACAGGTGCTCCAGCTTTCTTCAATAAGATTTGAAAAATCTTCTTTTTTCATCTTTCTGTCAAGCACCTGGTTAAAAGCATCATTAAGACGATTTTTATTCTCAATATAATTCTTTTTGAATGCCTTAAACTCCGGCGTTGCCTCTATTTCAGAAGCCTGTGCATCCTCTTCCGGCTTTCTGATTTCATCTTCCACCACAACGGAAAAAACATCCAAAGCATCCAAATGTCTGATAATTGGATTCGTAAGAGTAACACCCTCCGGTACAACAAGTAATCCGTCAGGAGTATATATACTCTTGGCTGTAACCATTCCCTCAACTAAATCACTTACAAATTCTTCTCTCATAATCAATCACCTCTTACAAGCTTTAAGATATCCTCTGGTATTTCGGCAATGTAAGTTGCCCCTTCCCCCGTTAATTCCTCTTTGCTTCCGTAGCCAAAAAGCACACCTACAGAATCCATATTATTAGCTTTAGCCCCTTTTATATCAAATTGGCGGTCTCCCACCATCAAAGCCCTGTCACAAGGGATACCACAAGTATCCACTACGTATTGAATAATAACTGATTTATCACTATTTTTTTCATTCATGGCACATCCCGATACCAAATCAAACAAAATATGTGTATATTTCATAATTAACCAGTCCTATAACTTATTTATTTCAACTTGCTGTTAATAAACTCTCTTTGTTTCTGCGCGATGAATTTTTCCAGTTCTTTACTGAATTTCTCCATATGACAGCCATATATTGTATTACCATTATCCATAACCTGTTTTCTAACAATCGTTCCTGATAAAACCAGTTTTTTGTTGTCAACTGTACAAGCTATTTTGCAGAATTTGTTAATACTAAGCTCGCCCGGATGGATAAAAGCAAAGCCTGTAGAACTAATATCCTTAAGAATAACCGGTATACTTCTTGGGGAATCAACTATATCCAGAATCGCATCTTCTCCCAAGAAAAGTCTGTAGGCACCTCTTCTATTCTCTCTTTTTCCTTCTGCTGACTGTGTTGCCACATGGAATGTATTGTTATTATTTTTGATATGAGCAATCTTAACATTTCTCCACAAAAATGGTGGTTTTTCTTCTTCAACAACATAAGAAATATCTACTGTTATCTTGTCCGAAGCAAAACTCAATGCCCTTCCCTCGTCATTTTTAATTAATTCCATTACAATACTCTCTTCAGCGACCCCCACCACACGAGTATTAAACTCCAAATAATGCTTTTCAATTGATGCGATTACGGTAATTGGCGAACCAAGTGGTATTTCTTTAATATGCATTATATTGCTCCTTTTCTATAGTAAATACGGTGTTATTTGATATACGTAATAATTGAGCCAATTGCTATATAAGCAATTTGATGTAGCTCTCCATGTAAGGTTCGGACGAACTTTTACATCATCATTCAGATAATAATTTTCCGGAATTGCCGGATTAATCCCCTTATTCATATCGCGCTTATATTCTTTGTCAAGAGTAAGTCTGTCATATTCAAGATGTCCAAGTACAAAAATCTGACTACCGTCTCTATTCATTACCAAAAGATCTCCCACCTGTTCGGACTCAGCAAGAATAACCAAATCCTCACACGCCCTTATATCCTCTTGGGATGACTCGGTGTGTCTGGAATGGGGTGCCACAAATACATCATCAAAGCCTCTTACAAGAGGAATCCTTCTATTAAGCACCTTATGTTCATAAATTCCCGAAATCTTCTCTGGAAGCCAGATTTTCTTAACTCCGTAATGGTAGTACAATCCTGCCTGTGCACCCCAACAAATGTGGAAGGTGGATGTCACATTAGTTTTGGACCAGTCCATAATTTCGGTAAGCTCCTGCCAGTACTCCACCTCTTCAAATTCCATATGCTCAATCGGAGCGCCGGTAATAATCATACCGTCAAACTTCTTATCCTTAATCTCATCAAAGGTAAGATAAAACTGATTGAGATGGGACTGAGCCGTATGTTTGGAAGTATATGTGGCTGTCTGCATAAAAGTAATATCAATCTGTAACGGTGTATTGGACAAAGCCCTTAAAATCTGAACCTCCGTGTCCTCCTTAAGAGGCATAAGGTTAAGAATCACTATTTCCAGCGGACGAATATCCTGGGAAATAGCTCTTACCTCATCCATTACAAATATATTTTCATTCTCAAGAACTGCCTTAGCGGGCAAGTCATTCTGTGTTCTGATAGGCATAATTAGTTCCTTCCTATTAAAGCCAAAAACTCATCTTCTGAAATAATAGGAATATTTAATTCCTTGGCTTTTTTATTTTTGGACGAATTACTTGTAGTATCATTATTAATCAGATAATCCGTCTTTGACGTAACAGAACCGGTAACCTTAGCGCCAAGACTTTCAATCAAAGCCTTAACCTCATCCCTGTTGGCAAAATGATTAACCGAACCGGTTATCACAAAAACTTTGCCAGCTATCGCCGTATCCGTGCTACGTTCTTCTATCTTAAGAGTCAGTTCTTCTAAAAGTTCAAAAAATGCTCTGTTATTATCTTCATCTGCAAAATAACTGCAAAATGCTCTGGCAAGAACCTCACCAATTCCATCTATTTGAAGCAATTCCTCCAAAGTGGCGTTAACCACCTTATTAACATCCTCTTCAAAATAATTACATATTAGCTTGGCATTTGCAAGACCTATTCCTGCAATTCCTAGTCCAAAAATAACTTTTGCAAGGGTTGTAAGCCTTGAATCATTAACTGACGCAATAATATTGTCATAGGATTTGATACCAAATCCTTCCATATTAACTATTTCATCCTTATATCTGTCAAGGTGATACAAATCCTTGTAACTCTTAATATAACCGCAACCTATAAATTTCTCCAGAGTCTGTTCCGAAATTCCTTCTATATTCATTGCATTACGGGTTACAAAATGTGCAAAGCTCTTAATCTGTTTTGCCTGACAAAGAGGATTAGTACAATACAAGCTTTTGGCACCCTGGGACGCTTCTATCTTAGTGTCCCCTCCACACACAGGGCAATGACTTGGAATCTCCAATGTATTGCTACCTGTAAGATTCTCCCCAATCTGAGGAATTATCATATTGGCCTTATACACAGTTATTGTATCTCCAATACCAAGCTTCAAATCCTGAACAATACTTACATTATGCACACTGGCACGGGATACCGTTGTACCCTCTAATTCCACCGGGTCAAAAATAGCCACCGGATTAATAAGTCCTGTTCTTGATGCACTCCATTCCACTTCTCTTAATGTGGTGGTCATGGTCTCATCCGCCCATTTGAAGGCTATGGCATTACGAGGGAATTTGGCTGTTGTTCCAAGGGATTCACCATATGCAATATCATCATATATAAGCACCAGTCCGTCAGATGGAAAATCATTATTCTTAATAGCCTCTGAAAATTCAGCAACAGCGTCAGGAATTGTAGCTCCTGTAACCATCTTATAATCAACTACTTCAAAGCCCTGCTTCTGAAGCCATATAAACTGCTGCTCTCTTGAATTGCCAAAATCAACTCCATCTGCCTTAATAAGTGCAAATGCCATAAGCTTAACATTTCTCTTAGCTGTAATTTCATTATTAAGCTGTCTTACCGAACCGCTGCAAAGATTGCGGGGATTCTTATACTTGTCCTCATCATTCTCAATCTCAGCATTAATTCGTTCAAAATCAGAGTAAGTAATTATCGCCTCTCCACGAATAACTAAATTACCCTCAAATGGAATTCTAAGCGGAAGATTTTTGAACACCTTGGCGTTAGGTGTAATAACCTCTCCCACATATCCATTACCTCTGGTAACAGCCTTAACCAGTTCACCATTATTATAAGTAAGAACTACTGTAAGTCCATCTAATTTCCATGACAAAAGTGCTCTCTGCTCTTTGCAAAAATCTGCCAATGCTTCCACAGACTTAGTCTTATCAAGACTTAACATTCCACTCTCATGCTCTTCCTTAGGAAGCTCACTTAAAGTCTCATAACCAACTCTTCTTGTAGGACTACCTGATAAAACAATACCGGTCTCATTCTCAAGCTCTACAAGCTCATCATATAATCTATCATATTCATAATTACTCATAATCTCGTCAGTTCCTGAGTAATACACCTTAGCAGCTTCATTCAATATGTCAGTTAATTCCTTAATTCTGTCTGCTTTGTTCAAATTATTCACCCTTACCTGTCAACTTTTTTAATTCTAAAAGCTCTTGCCCCGTTATCTCAATAATATCACCGGGCTTCATATTGCCGATTGTTATATTCATAATTCTAATTCTCTTAAGATTAAGAACCTTATATTCAAAGCTTCCGCACATTCTTCTAATCTGACGGTTAAGCCCTTGAATTAATGTTATTTTAAAATTCCTGTTGTCCATTTTAACGGTCTTGCAGGTAGCAGTCTTAACTTTCTCATTAGTGGCACCATTTGTAATAATTACTCCCTGCTCCATTCCCTTAAGAAAGCTGTCCGTTATATTCTTATTAACTGTAACAATATATTCCTTCTCGTGACCACCGGATGCCTTAAGAATGGAATTCATTAATTCTCCGTCATTAGTAAGAAGCATAAGTCCCTCAGAATCTTTATCAAGTCTTCCCACCGGAAACAGCCTAAGTCCATCAGTAATAAATTCTCCAATACCCTTGCCCTGTTCATCTGAAAGAGAGCTTATATAGCCCACCGGCTTATAAAGAGCATACACCTTATATTCTTCTACAAGTGTTATTCTCTGTCCGTCCACACAAACTGTCTGACCATCTGCAACTTTTGTTCCAGTCTGTGCTATCACACCATCAACTGTAACCCTGCCTTCTCCAATTAATTCATCCGCAGCTCTTCTTGAACAGTATCCCGCCATGCTCAGAAATTTATTAATTCTGATTTCGTTATTTTCCAATTCAAAAACCTCAAAATCGTATAGTTACTTTAAAGTAAATTTTAACATAAAAATGAAAAATTTTAAATAGTAAATATTGCTTCATTTTCTTAAATATATTATAC
>CAZNUK010000074.1:5413-9781 GCA_964576255.1 uncultured Butyrivibrio sp. | reverse complement strand
CAAGAATTCTAAAGTTACAGGGGTTTCCACAGAGGACAAGGTTCCTAAAGAAGGTGAGATTTCATTTGACATTAGGTTCGTGATTTTTACTTATGGTAGTGAAAGAATCAAGCTCATTATTAATGTTGAGGCACAGAAAAGATTTCGTCCTGGATATGATTTAGTAACGCGTGGAGTGTTTTATGGAGCAAGGATGTTATCGGCTCAATTAGATAGAGAATTTTCAACAGATGACTATGATGACATTAAAAAAGTATATTCTATATGGATTTGCATGAATGCACCGCAATATGCTCAATATAGCATAACAAGCTATCATATGACCCAAGAAAATATTTTTGGCAATTATTCCGGTAAATCAAGATATGATTTAATGGAAGTAATAATGGTTTGTTTAGGCGAAGCTAAGAATAACGAAAAAAATAAACTGATAGAAATGTTAAATGTATTGTTGGCTTCTGATATTGGAGCTGAAGAAAAAGAAGACATTTTATACAAGGATTATGGAATTAACCCCACAATAAAGTTAGAAAAGGAGTTGAGGCAGATGTGTAATTTAAGTGATTTGGTGGAAGAACAGGCAATTGAACGTGGCTTGAAAAAAGGTATGCAACAAGGTATGCAACAAGGTATGCAACAGGGCAAAGCAAGAATGCTAGTGGATATGGTTGACAATTTCGTAACCAAGAACTCAGTTCCTTTTGAAACTGCGTTGGATATGTTAAGTGTGACTCAGAAACAATATGAAGAAGCAAAGGCGCTACTGCTATGATTACCATATCCATTTATTTTGACGAGAAATCTGACAAGCAAATTAGAAATTATATTAATGCTGTAGCTAATTCTACCGGCAACAATTTTATGACAGAGAATAATGTTCCGCCCCATATTACCATTGCGGCTTTTGAGGCAAGGGATGAAGAGGTTGCAAGGGAGGCATTTCGTGAAATAATTAAGGATTTTTCGGAAGGCAGTATTAACTGGGTGACAGTGGGAAGCTTTGGTCAGTCGGTTGTGTATATTGCGCCGGTACTTAATGAATATCTTCATAATCTCAGTGTTAAGGCATATGAAGTGTTACAGGGAAAAGCAGACATCAGAACAGATATGAAATATCAGCCCTTTAACTGGTTGCCCCATGCAACGATTGGGAAAACGTTGGCGATAGAGCAACAGCTAAAGGCATTTGATACTTTACAGAGACATTTTGTAGTATCAGAAAGTAAAGTGATTAAAATCGGACTTGCAAGAACTAATCCATTTGAAAATTTGGAATGAAAAACACATCTTGTACAAAACTATACAGGATGATATAATTCGCTTGAAGGAATATTTGTATAATCATATACATTTCCTAAAAAATTAATTAGAATATCAACTATCTGCATTGTTAATATTAGTAAAATTATAGCTTTTCCTTTATAGCTTTTTGTGATTCGATATAATTCACTATAAATCATAATAAGTACTCCTTTTTTATTGTTCTACTTATTATGACTATATAAGTTTTCAAAACGTTACAAAAAACTGCCGAAAATTTTTCGACAGTTTTAAAATACTATGGCTCTATTGCCCAGCTAAAATATTCTTCAAGCTCCTCACTTGCTTTCGGAATGTCCATTCCTTCTTCCCAGACAAGAATTCGATTGTCAGGATTTCCGTAATATATTGAATCGAAAGAGCCTGGGTCTACGCAAATATAACTTGAATATTCAGAATGCTTTTTGTCACCAAAGAGCTTGGAATGCATTTCTACATATCGCGCATCATCATAAGGTACTGCACGAAGTATTGAGCCCTCTCGATTATTGTAGGTAAGTATTTCAAATGCAATGGAGCCGTCTGACATCATACATACATTATTAATTTGCACCATATTACTTGGAAAAATATAATACTTACTAAATGATAAATACCATGTCAAAATTAATAAACCAAGAATTAAAGCAGAAAATACTATTTTTATAGTAGTACTTTTCTTGTAGTTCCTCCATGTTTTGTTAAGATTAGATTTGAAATTGGAACTTTCTTCTAGGTCTTTTTCGTTAACAAAAGGAATGTTAATATTGTCTTTCATCAATTCATAAGTTTTTTTGCATTCGCTACATTGCTCAATGTGTTCCTCTATGGCTTTTTTGGAATCATCTGAGCATAAATCATCGACATAGAGCGTTATTAAATCTCGGTACATATTACAAGTGATTTTATTCATATAGTTTTGCCTCCTTTATCATAATCTGAAGTTTTTCCTTTGCTCTCAGATAGGTTACACGTGCCCAACTTTCACTTTTTTCAAATAACTTACTTATTTCCACTAAAGATAAATCACTAAAGGTTTTTAAAGTGAAAACCTCTTTGTAAGGTTCAGGTAGAGCATGCAATAATTTGTGCAGTTCTAAAAGAGATATCCTTGAAGTGAAGTCCGGTTCTTGAAATGATTCATCAACATCGTCTATTGAAATAGAGGGGATGTTTGAATGCTTCTTTATATATGAAAAATATGTATTTTTGGCTATTTGACATAGCCAGACAGAAATTTTACAGTCACCTTTAAATTGATTAATGTTTTTTATAGCTTTAATAAAGGTTTCCTGCGTTATATCTTCAGCAAGTTCCGGATTTAAACTGATTTTTAAAATGAAACGGTAAACATCCTGAAAATATGTGTTATATAAAGAATCAAAATCCAAGCTTAATCACCACCTTTCAACTAATTAGACCTAAAAAAACGTAAAAACGTTACATGAATCTATGATAGAAAATAAAAAACATATGGGAAAAGGATTTTTGCTGTCGCCGATACTTGGTGACACCAATAGTGGAGCCACAGTATCCACTGCGTACAGCAACTAAGCGGAAGCGTTCCTTTTGCCATATGTTTATTTATGTTCTTTAGTATTTCTCTTCGCAGTATCTGCATCTATATACATGCTTAACAGGGTCTGTAAGGTAAAATACCTGGTCTAATTCCTGCTCAATCTGAGTGATGCAACGAGGGTTTTTGCAGGAGATTACATTGGTTACCTGTTTTGGCAAGTCAAGTTTCTTTTTCTCGGAGATTTTACCATCTTTAATAATGTTAACGGTTATGTTGGTGTCAATGAGACCGAGGATGTCAAGATTGACTTTGCCAAGGCCACCGTCGATTTTGATGATGTCTTTACGGCCCATTTCGTTACTGCGGGCATTTTTGATGATGGCAACGCAGCAGTCCAAATCTCCAAGACCTAGATATCTGTATATATCCATGCTTTTGCCGGCTTCTATATGGTCTATTACAATACCGTTTTCAATTTTTCCAACGTTTAACATATTATTGCACCTCCAAAAGCTTAAGTATCAATGCCATACGCACATATACACCATATTGTGCCTGCTTAAAATAAGCGGCACGTGGGTCTTTGTCCACTTCAACTGCAATTTCGTTAACACGAGGAAGTGGGTGAAGTACCAGCATGTCCTCTTTGGCAAGAGACATTTTGTTATTATCAAGGATGTAAAAATCCTTCATTCTCATATATTCTTCTTCATTGAAGAAACGCTCTCTCTGAACTCGTGTCATATATAAAATATCTAATTCAGGCATTGCGTCTTCAAGTCGTTCAAGCTCTACAAATTCGTGTCCTCCCGCCTTCAAAACATCTTCGCGGATGTAGTCAGGAACCCTAAGCTCCTTAGGAGAGATGAGAACGAATTTGATGTTGCTATATCTGACTAATGACTCAATAAGTGAGTGTACGGTTCTTCCGAACTTAAGGTCTCCGCACAAGCCAATGGTAAGACTATCAAAACGACCCTTAAGGGATTTAATTGTCATTAAATCAGTAAGTGTCTGGGTAGGATGCTGATGTCCGCCGTCTCCGGCATTAATTACCGGAATGGAAGAGTGGAGCGATGCTACAAGTGGAGCACCCTCCTTAGGATGACGCATTGCGCAGATATCTGCGTAGCAGGAAATTACTCGAATGGTATCTGCAACACTTTCGCCCTTAGCTGCAGAGCTGGAGTCTGCTGATGAAAAACCAAGAACTGAGCCACCAAGATTCAGCATAGCTGCTTCAAAGCTAAGACGGGTTCTTGTGCTTGGCTCATAGAAAAGAGTAGCAAGCTTCTTGCCCTTACAGCATTCTGAATATTTGGAAGGATTAGTGGCTATATCCTGTGCAACCACTAAAAGCTCGTCCAGTTCTTCAACTGTCAAATCAAGTGGACTGAGTAAATGTTTCATATATACCTCCATATTAAAGACTATATCTAATATTCTTAGAATATTTTAATTGTGAGTATGACAAAAATCAACCTTTTATTGACAAAAAATGAAAATATCCTTATAATACATTCATTACGTGTGACAAACATGTGAATAAT
>CAZNUK010000074.1:0-5313 GCA_964576255.1 uncultured Butyrivibrio sp. | reverse complement strand
GTAATGGATTTGCGAAGCAAATCGATTACCAGCACCGCCCCAATGCGAAGCATTAAAAGATGGCGGTGCACCAATAATGTAATGGATTTGCGAAGCAAATCGATTACCAGCACCGCCCCAATGCGAAGCATTATAAGATGGCGGTGAACTAAACACATTGTAGGAGGGAATGACAATGAGAAAGACAATTAAAAAAGGATTAGCAACTTTACTTGTTGCAGGGTTAGGTGTATCTGCATTAGCAGGATGTACTTCAGCACCTAAGACATCATCAATGACAGATGTTATGAATGTTGCCAGCGAGCTTGACAGCTATTCATACAGCTATGAGCTTTCTGCATCTGTATCAGAGACAGAGTCTATTACAGCTAAGTTATACGGAAATTGCACTAAGGATGCTGTATCAATGAGCGTTAAGGTTAAGACAGAAGGCATTGAAGATATGGATTATGATATTGATGCTAAGGATATCATTATCTGCACTAAAGATGCATTATATGTTAATGTATCTGAAATTGAGGATGAATTTCTTTCAGGTATGGACCTTGGTACATATGGCGTAGATGCTGATTGGATTATGCTTGATTATGGCATGGAAATGGAACTTGAGACATCTACTGAGCTTTCAGAAACATTTTTAAAGGATTTTGAAGCTGCATATGAAGATTTAATTGATGAGGATGACGGAGAGTACACTCTTGTAATTGATGATAATGATACAGCAAAAGAATTCCTTGAGGCTACAGCAACAATGCTTGAAGAGAATGGAGAAGACTGGGCTGACCTTATGGTTTCTATGTATGATGATTTTGATTATCAGGCATTTATTTCTAACTTTATGAACAGCTTATTCATGGAAATGAACAAGACATTTGATTTAGGTATGTCTGCATCTGAGATTTCAGAAGGTGTTGATGAAGCTTTAGCTGAAATCGATTTCTCTGAATTAGAGGTAGAGGCTTCTGACTACGCAGAGAAGTTTGATGAGCTTGCTAGCGAAATCAACGATAACATTGAATATGTTGATTTGGAAGGAGCAGAAATTGAGATTACTGCATATCAGGATGGTTCAGAGTATGTAACTAAGGCTAAGGTTGTATACGAGGATTCATATTCAGAAGAGAGAATTGTAATTAATGTAACATCTACCATCGTTTCAGAGGATGTTAAGGTAAGCGTTCCAGCTGAGGATGATGTTCAGACCGTTGAGGAGCTTATCTGTGTAATGCTTGAGCAGTTTAATGGTGAGTTGACTGCTGAGGATGTAGAAGAGCTTATGAGCAGCATGGATGACCTTCTCTATGATATTGATTTGGACAGTATGTCAGAAATGGTGGTACCAGACGTTGATTATGACGATTATCTCGATGATTATGATTGGGATGAGGAATGGTAAAATTCCGGTTCAGATATAAATTATAATGATATTCCCCTGTATCCGTATGGATGCAGGGGATTTTCTTTTGAGTTGAAACATCAATATTAATGTGGTATTATATCTAAAGAAATTTAATTTAGGAGAAGGGCAATGGGAAAAGAGAAAAAGGATTACAGCAAAAGAATTCACTTTATGGATACTGTTCGTGGTGTAATTATCATTGGTGTGGTTGCATATCATACATTATTTGATTTGTATGCAATGTACGGAGTACCGGTGGATGGTTTTTTATTTCACCCAATTATTGATTTCATAAGAGATTTTGGTGCGGGAATGTTAATTCTTATTTCGGGAATTTCCTGTCATCTCTCCCGTTCCAATTTAAAAAGAGGACTTATCTGTCTTGGTATAGCTATGGGATTTTCATTATTTACCTATTTTGCTCTGGGCAAGGAAAACTTTATTTTTTTTGGAGTATTGCATTTACTGGCATTTTGTATGCTCTCATATACAGCTCTTAGAAAATTAATTGATAAAATTCCTGGTTTTGTGGCACCAATAATATTTATGATTTTTCTTTTTGTATTTAATTGCAAAGATGGATATTTGGGATTTTTTGGATGGAAACTTATTGATATTCCTAAATTTGACGGCAATACATTTACTTACTGCCTTGGACTTCCATGGTATGATGGTCTTTATTCAGCTGACTATTTTCCGATTATTCCGTGGTTTTTATTATTCCTTACAGGAACTATTCTTGGTAAGTATTTTAAAGAGGGAAGAATTCCTAAATTCCTGTACGCAGATATATGTCCTCCGATTACTTTTATCGGAACCAAGACAATATTTATCTATGTGCTTCATCAGCCGATAGTATATGGAATTTTATATTTGATTTTTTACTTGATTAATAAATAAATGATTGGATAATAATGCTATGACGCTCTATGATACAATAGTTAAAAATGCAAAAGATAATCCGTCTGGAATTGTGGCTAAATATTTTAGCAGTAAATGGTCCAACGCGGATTTGCTTAGAGAAGCGGATAAGGTTGCCGGTGCGGTGGCTAATATGGGTGTTAATAAGGGAGACAGAGTAGGTGTGTGCCTGCCTAATTCACTGTACCTGCTGTCAGTTTTATATGGTATTAACAAAATTGGTGCGGTTGCGGTTATGCTTAACCCTAAATCGCCTTCCAATGAGCTCTCAAGGCAGCTTAAAATGACAGAGTGTAAGGGTCTGATTTTCTCAAGGATTGCCATTGACGCTGTGGTTGGAATGACGGAATATGATGAAAATATGTTTATGGTGTGTGTTCCGATTCTTCCGGGAATGCCTGTTCATATTAAGGCTGTTTTGATGTCAAGATTGATTAAACAGAACACTATCGGTAATTTGAAGAAAAAATTTAAAAATGCATATACTTATAACGAATTTGTTCAAAAAACTGTACCAGTGGATGCCAACACGGATGATTTGGCGGATGCAGTAGTTATATTTAGTGGCGGAACTAACGGAACATTTAAGGCGGTGGTTCATTCCTCCGTATCCTTTGAAAAATCCGCAGAGACCTGTCTGGAAACGGAAAAACCGTTACCGGATGTGGTATCAATGCTTGGAATTCTACCGGCATTCCATATTTTTGGATTGACGGTTGCCATACATCTTCCAATATATGCAGGAGGAATGGTTGTACTTGTCCCTGTTTTTAATATGGGAATCCTGACCGGAATTATTAAAAAAGATTGTCCGGCTTTTTTTCCGGGAGTACCGACGATTTTTGAGCGTCTTTTAAATTATCCTGCTTTTGCTAAGTCCGCCAAAAGTGGAAAGCTGAATTTTTCAAAATTCAGACATGGTTTTGTTGGTGGCGATAACCTTACTGTGGAGGTAAGGGATGAATTTAATAAAATTATTAAAGAAAATGGCGGAGACGGCTACATTTCTATGGGATATGGAATGAGTGAATGTTGTCCGATATGTGTTAATAATCGTGAAAGCGGCTGGTTTGAATCAATAGGTATTCCATTTGATGATATGAAGGTTAGAATCCTTGATGAGAATTCTGATGATGAGCTTGCAGAGGGCGAAGTAGGCGAGATTACAATTGCTTCTGACCATCTTATGAGCTATGGTTTTGATGAGGAGGGTAATCATACCGAGCCATATAAGAATGATAAAGGTGAAGTATGGTTAAGAACCGGCGATATCGGATATTATCAAAAGGGATGCCTCCATTATAAATGTCGTCAGAGACGAATTATCAAGGTGTCCGGTAATACGGTTTTTGCTTCCTCAATTGAAAAAATTCTTGTGGATAATCTTGACATAGTAAAAGCTGCATATGTTGTACCTGTTCCACATGATACGAGAGGCTATGGAGCTTTTGCGTTTGTGGTTACCGGCAGAGAAATTAATGATGATGAACTTTTGAAGATAGTAAGAGGAGTGTGTAAGGACCGGCTGATTCCTTATGCCATTCCGGTAGGCGCCGCACATATTGGCGAAGATGAAATTGAAAGAACTGCTCTTGGTAAGGTTGTCTGGGGCAAATTAGAAAATAAAGCCAAAAAATTAATGAATTAGTTAATGAATTTTCACACATACTAAAACAGCTATATTAAGGCATAAATTAGGAGGTGTGATATGACTGATTTAGGATGTTGTGTAAATTACTGCAAACATAACGAGGATAATCTTTGCTGCAGAGGCAATATTTGCGTGGGTGGTGCTCATGCAACTGAGCCTGAAACAACTTTCTGTTCTTCATTTGAGGAGCGTTCAAGAGATTCAGTGTCTAATGGTTGTAAACAACCTGACAAGAAAATCGAAATCCGTTGTGAGGCTGAACATTGTGTGTATAACGATAATCACAATTGTACAGCTGACCATGTGGATGTAGGACATTCAATTGCACAGGGCAAGACAGAGTGTTCAACTTTCAAAAACAGAAAATAGTCTGGTTTTTAAGGGAATCACTTCGGTGGTTTCCTTTTTTACATATAGGAAATCAAGCAAGGCTCTTTTTTATAAATTAGGGTTGAAAAAATATTATTTTACTGTAAAATTATATTTGGAATATTATGATTAACTAGAGAGGTTGTTTTAAAATGATTTGTGCTAACAACGTAACACTTAGAATTGGTAAGAAGGCATTGTTTGAGGATGTTAATATTAAGTTTTCTCCGGGAAACTGCTATGGACTTATTGGTGCCAACGGTGCAGGTAAATCCACCTTCCTTAAGATTTTGTCAGGACAGTTAGAGCCTAGTAAGGGTGATGTTACAATGTCACCGGGAGAGAGACTTTCATTCCTTGAGCAGGACCACTTTAAATATGATGGTTATATGGTACTTGATACTGTAATAATGGGTAATGAAAGACTTTACCAGATTATGAAAGAGAAGGATGCCATCTATGCTAAGGAGGATTTCACCGAAGAGGATGGAATCAGAGCCAGTGAGTTAGAGGGAGAATTTGCTGAGATGAACGGCTGGGAGGCTGAAAGCGATGCGGCTATGCTTCTTAATGGTCTTGGTATTGATACAAGCCTTCATTACAAAATGATGTCAGAATTAAATGGTAACGAGAAGGTTAAGGTTCTTTTAGCAAAAGCTTTATTTGGTAATCCGGATATACTTCTTTTGGATGAGCCGACTAACCATTTGGATTTGGATGCGATTGCATGGCTTGAGGAATTCCTTATCAATTTTGAGAATACCGTTATTGTTGTATCCCATGACCGTTATTTTCTTAATAAGGTCTGCACACAGATTGCTGATATAGATTATGCGAAGATTCAGTTATATGCCGGAAACTATGATTTCTGGTATGAGTCAAGTCAGCTTATGATTAGACAGATGAAGGAAGCTAATAAGAAGAAGGAAGAGAAGATTAAGGAATTACAGGAATTCATCCAGAGATTCTCTGC
>CAZNUK010000073.1:0-10207 GCA_964576255.1 uncultured Butyrivibrio sp. | reverse complement strand
CTTAAGCTCTTTATCTCCATATTGTTCTTTGATGGACTGCTCTATTTCAAGGGCACCTTCATATTCAAGGAATTCTTCTTCAGTAATTTCATAAGCAGCATATTCCTGATATTGTCCGGATTCTGTGTCATAATTAAGGTAAGAATATGACCAGGTTCTACCCATCATCATACCTGTAGTTGTGTCGATGCAGTTATTGCAAGCTGTTCGCTGAACAAGAATATTGCCATTTTCATTCTGATAAACTGATGCGAACAAACTCAGCTTTTCCGTTACTTCTGACTGGTCGATAGATAATATATGACTGTCATAATCTGTTCCCCAGTCTGAATTTAAGTTAACTGCTATATGGATTTCTGTTTTAAAATCAATGAGGTCCATTTCACATTTTTCGTAAGCTCCGTAAAGTGAAATTGAATAAAAATCTTCAGCCTGCGAAGAATTATTTTCAAGTTTCACTATTTTCCATTCACCAACAGAATAATCAAGATATGCAGCTAGAAGTTCTTTTTCATTATCCCTATCTATATCGCCATATAAATAGCTTCCGAATTCAGCATTATATGAATTTTTGACAGCTTCTATTAATTCTTGTGGAATTTCGGCCTCATCGTTGGTATATTCAATCAGTTTCTCAGAGTCAGGTTCAATTTCATCAGGAATACTTTCAGTCTCAGATTCATCTGTAATAGTTTCTGATTCGGTTTCATCAGGAGTAGTATCGGTTTCAGATTCATCTGTAGTGGTTTCGGAATCATCGGCGGTAGGCTCTGTAGATTCTTCATTAGAGGCTGTGCCTTTTAGTGAGGTGGAGTGTTCTTGCTCCATGGTAGTGTTAAAAGTACAACCCACCAAAGAAGTTGAAATCAGAGCTAATGTTAATAATAGAGAAAGTTCTTTTTTCATATATTGTCATCCTTTCGTATTTATTTTTGGGAGGTTAATCCAAGCATATAGTCTGAGGAAACCTCATAGAGTTTACAAAGTGAAAGTAGGTGACGTATGGGAAGTTCGTTGGCTCCACGCTCATATCTGGCATACATTGTCTGTGAAGTGCCAAGATAATGTGCTACATATTCTTGAGTATAATCATTGTCTTCACGTAAATCCCTCATTCGACGAATGTAATCCATATAGTCACCTCTTTATTATATATGACTTTAGTATAGCTAGTAAAGATATTTACTATTGCATTTAGTAAATATTTGTACTAAAATGATGTTGGTATTATTACTTGGAGGGAAAATAACATGGGACCAAAATTGAATAATTCTAATGAATTTAGTTTCAGGCACAAACAATGCAAAAAATATTTTTGTCAAAATTTATATTTTTGGGAAATTTTAATAGTTATTATTATATTTTTATCAGAATATAAACTTGTATTTGTCGATCACTATTATGAAAGTGCTATATATATACTAATAATTGCAGGAATTCTTTGTACACCATGGATGATTTATAAAATTAGATTTCGAATTCCAGCAGACACTTGGTATGATGACGAATGTTTTGCATACATTGATGAAATTCAGAAAGAAGCTGCAGAAAATTGTGGAGTGATTCATTTATCAAATGAGATTTTTACCAGATTAACTATTGGTGGTTATTCGGGTATTAATGTTAAACGCATAAAACGTGGTAAGGATGGAAAGTCAAGGTCAGAAGCACCTGAAATTACGGTTATTTTTTTCTTGGATGATTGTGTTAGATATTATTCTGTCAAATTTTTCGTGTTAAAAAAGGGAGGAGTAGCCAGAAATATTGGCACAATATATTATAAAGATATTATGAGTGTTAATTATTTAGATGAAATTGTAAGTAATAAAAAACATAATTGCGTTTTTAAAACATTAAAGATTATAATGAACAACGGTAATGCTTATGAATTTGCTGCAAATCAAGATAGTGAAACAGATAGAGCTATAGATATATTTACAAATAAAATTGCTAAAAGATAATAAAAAGATGGTCGGTTTTCCGGCCATTTTTTTGTATATTTTCCACCTCAAAATTCCATATTAATACTATCAAAATCGGAGGTAATTATGTTATGAATGAAGATAGTATTTCACTTTTAAAAGAATGCAACAGTGGTTGCAAATCCGGTACCAACAGTATGGAGCAGGTAATGGAATATGTGAAGGATGAAGGGCTGAAAAAGCTTATCGAGGACTGCAACAAAAAGCATATTAACCTTGGGGACGAGTGTCATGAAATGCTTAATAAAGCAGGCTGTGACGAGGAGGATCCTGAGAAATTTGTAAGTAAAATGGCGGAGCTTGGAACAGAATTTAAACTCATGTTAAATGATGACAGCTACAGAATTGCAGAGCTTATGGTGGATGGCTGCAATATGGGTATAAAATCCATTAGCAGGGCAATTAACAAATACCATAAGGCAGATGCGGATGCCAAAAATATTTCCTACGAGCTTATTAGTATTGAGCAGGATTTTATGAATGATTTATTAGCATATCTTTAAGGAAAAATATAATACAATATTTGACAATATTTTAAAATAAGTATACTATGTAGAAAAAACCAAAAGGATGACGGGTATGAAAAAATATTTTGAGGATGAGAGAAATTTGACCATGCTGATGGACTTTTACGAGCTTACTATGAGCAATGGATATTTTGTTAAGGGACTTAAAGATCAAAAGGTTGTTTTTGATATGTTCTATAGAAAAAATCCTGACAATGGCGGCTTTGTTATTTTTGCAGGGCTGGAGCAGTTTGTGAAGTATGTGGAGAGTCTTTCTTTCTCAGATTCAGATATCGAGTATTTAAGAAGCAAGGGATTGTTCTGTGAGGAGTTTTTGGACTATCTTAGGAATTTTAAATTTACCGGAGATATTTATGCGGTGGAGGAAGGCACAATAGTATATCCTAATACTCCGTTGGTTACCGTTGTGGCGTCGCTTATTGATGCACAGTTAATCGAGACCATGCTTTTGTTGACAGTAAATCATCAGTCGTTAATTGCAACCAAGGCTAATAGAATTGTCAGAGCGGCAGGTAAGGCTGCGGTAATGGAATTTGGTGCGAGACGTGCACAGGGAGCGGATGGAGCTATTTATGGTTCAAGAGCCTGCTATATCGGCGGTGTTAGTTCGACGGCTACAGTTATTGCTGACGAGATGTTTGGAGTGCCGGCGGTGGGAACAATGGCACATTCTTTTGTACAGTTTTTTGACACTGAATACGAAGCTTTTAAGGCTTATGCAGAGGTGTATCCTGACAACTGTACATTGCTTATTGATACCTATAGCGTATTGGAAAGCGGAGTTCTTAACGCAATTAAAGTGGCAAAAGAAGTGCTTGAGCCAATGGGCAAGAGACTTAAAGGAATTAGAATTGACAGCGGTGACTTGGCATATCTTACCAAGAAGGTTAGAAAAATTCTTGATGCCAATGGCTGTGAGGATTGTAAAATAGTAGTTTCCAACAGCATTGATGAATATACAATTACATCTCTCAATGAACAGGGAGCAAAGATTGACTCTTACGGAGTGGGCGAGCGAATGATTACAGCCAAATCCCAGCCGGTTTTTGGTGGAGTGTATAAGTTAGCTGCTGTGGAGAGAGAAGAGGGCGTATTTGAGCCTAAAATCAAGATTTCTGAGAATGTAGAGAAAATAACCACACCGGGCTTTAAGTCCTTGTGGAGAATTTTTGACAAGAGCACAGGTTATGGAATTGCAGATGTGATTACCTTTTCTGATGAGGAAATTAATCCGGATGAGCCTTATCCATATATGGATGAACAGAAGCCGTGGAAGCGTAGAAAATTCACTAATTTTACCTGTGAGAAGCTTCAGAAGACAATTTTTAAGGATGGTAAGCTGGTGTATGAGCTTCCGGATATTAAGGATATTCAGAAAAAGGTTAAAAACCAGTTAGATACTACAGTATGGCCGGAGGAGCAGCGTTTTGAAAATCCTCATATCCATTATGTGGATTTGTCTATGAAGCTCTACGAGGCTAAGCAGAAATTATTGGAGAAATTCTCATAAATATAGAAGATATTTAATTTTAGTACTTGACAAGAATTGGTTAACATTGTAGAATTATCAAGGTTGTGGTAATTCTACAACGGATGCGCTGGTAGCTCAGCTGGATAGAGCACACGGCTACGGACCGTGGTGTCGGGGGTTCGAATCCTCTCTGGCGCGCTAGGTGGAGCCTGTCAAGTTTCTTGACAGGTTTTTGTCGTTTTATATGGAAGTACATTTTGGATAAATTGGGTGAAAATATGGAGAAAAAGTCAAAAAAAGTATTAAAAGTTATTCTTAATATATTGCTTGTATTAGTAATGCTTGGGATTTTGTACTATATTTTTAAGGATAATTATAAGGAGATATTTTATCAGGTAAGTAATGTTAAATTAAGCATTTTTATTCTGGCGGTAATAGTGGGAAATATTTATTATTTCTTTGATGCTTATGTATATTGGTCATTTTTGAGAAATGAGGGACATAGAATCAGCTTTTTAAGATGTGTTCTTACATCTTATCTGAGCCCATTTTTCAATGTTACCACTTTTGGCGTGGGAATTAAGCCGGCTCAGGTGGCATACCTTAAGAGAAAGGGTGTGGATTCCGGAAAAGGCTTTGGAATACTTACGGCGCCTTATGTATTCAGCAGAACTGCCATTGTTGTATATGCAGTTGTAATGCTTATTTTTAATAACAAATTTGTTGTGGAAAAGTTTTCTGATACATTTGGATATATTTACGGCGGAATTGCTTTTAGCGTATTTGTAGTTGTTTTGTTTATAATGATATGCAGCTCCAAATGGTTTCACCGGTTAATTGCTAAGGTTGTGGATGCTTTGTTTTCCAAGGGAAAACTTGCCAAATATAAGTTTCACGAAAGAATTAAGACGCAGACAGGACTTTTGTATGATGCAAGCTGTAAAATTGTGCGTAAGCCCGGTGTGTGGTTTAAATACATAATAGTTAACCTTCTGAGAATGAGTTGCTGGTATGTGGTTCCGATTATTGTGTTGTATGCAATGAATGGAAGCCTTGGTGGCGTAAGCTGCTTTGAAATCATAACAGCTACAGCTCTTATGCAGTTAATTGTGGGAATGATTCCAATTGGCTCGGGAGTTGGTTCTCTAGAGGTTGTTTTTACACTTTTATTTGCAGCGGTTTATGACACGGTTACTGCGGGTTCATGTATGATTTTGTACAGACTTGCTACATATTATGTACCATTTATAATCAGTATTGTGGACTTGTTTATAGTTGAGCTTGATATGAGGAATGTGGATATGGATGAATAAATTTTATTAATTTGCTCATAATAATTTCTGTAACAAATAGTTTAGTTTATCAAGGAGGCTATTATGGCAAAGAATAAAACTAATTCAACAATGGATTGCTCAAACCAGACAGAGTCTAATAAGAAAAATTCTACTAAGGATAGCAATAATACCAACAATTCATCTAATGGAAAGTCTGGCGCGTCTAACTGTAAGTAGAGTATACCATTAAATCATGGGACAGGCTTTAGGGCCTGTCCTTATTTAATGCGGTGTCCTGCCGTTGAAAAGGAGGGACCCGCTAAGAGTGGAAAGATGTGTCAGGACAGACCTTTGTGGCATAAAATAAATTAGAAATGAGAGGTGCTTTATGTTAAGATTTGAGGTTATTTCTGCGGCAGATATTGATAAATATGTTAATAATAAAAAAGCACTTATTATTGACGTAAGAAGTCCTAAGGAGTATGAAAAAAAGCATATAGAGAGCTCTATTAATATTCCTTTTGAAAAATTAGAGCGTGACTATGATAAAATGCCTAAAGACCTTATTCTTGTATTGTATTGTGAGAGGGGCGGAAGCAGTATGCTGGCAGCGAAGGAGCTTTTTGACAGGGGCTATGTCGTTAAGGCGTTAATGGGTGGAATTAAGTCTTATAATGGCAAGTATTTGTCTAATACTCATTGACACTTTTCGGAAAAAAATTTATATTATATTCATTAACGTTAGTGAGGATGAATATGAAAACTTTTCCGATTATTCTGCCATGTCATTTTGGACTTGAGGCAGTTCTTAAAAGAGAAATATATGACTTGGGCTATGACATTTATGAGGTGTCAGATGGCAGGGTGACTTTTATTGGGGATGCTGAGGCGGTGTGCCGTGCTAACGTATTTATCAGGACAGCGGAGCGTGTTTTGATAAGTGTTGGTAAATTTAAGGCGGTGACCTTTGATGAGCTGTTTCGTCAGGTTAAGGCATGCCCTTGGGAGGAATTTATACCGAAAAACGGGCGTTTTTGGGTAACTAAGGCCAATACCGTTAACAGCAAGCTTTTTAGCTCCTCAGATATTCAGTCAATTGTTAAAAAAGCAATGGTGGAGCGCCTTAAAACCAAGTATGATGTGGAATGGTTTAAGGAAGACGGAGCGGACTATCCGGTAAGAGTTTTTATTAATAAGGATGAGGTATCTGTATGCCTTGATACAACGGGAGAATCATTACATAAAAGAGGCTACAGAACCAGGGCGGGTAAGGCTCCTATTTCGGAAACTCTTGCAGCGGCACTTATAATGCTTACACCATGGAAGAGGGACAGGGTGCTTGTGGACCCTTTTTGCGGAAGCGGTACTTTTCCCATAGAGGCAGCTATGATTGCGGCTAACATTGCTCCGGGAATGAATAGAAGATTTACAGCGGAGAAGTGGACGAATTTTATCCCAAGAATTCTCTGGTATGATGCAGTTGATGAAGCAAGGGAAAATATTAATGAAGATATTATAACCTGTATTGAAGGCTATGATTTGGATGGTGAGATGATTAAGATTGCCAGAGAAAATGCCAAGAGGGCAGGAGTATCTAAGCTGGTTAGATTTAATGTACGACCGGCATCAGAGCTTACTCATGATGCGCAGTACGGTTTTATCATAACTAATCCACCATATGGAGAACGTCTTGAGGAAAAATCCCAGCTCCCTGAGATTTATCAGGGCTTTGGCAGACAGTTTAAGGCGTTAGATACATGGTCGGCATATCTTATTACCTCCTGGGAGGATACGGAAAAATACGTTGGAAGAAAAGCTGACAAGAACCGTAAAATATATAATGGTATGCTCAAAACAACTTATTATCAGTTTTTGGGACCTAAACCTCCCAAAAGCAAAAAAGAGGAATAGAATTGAAGAATCACAAGAAAATTATATGGGCGATTGTAATAATTGTTGCAATTATTTTTGGAACTAAATATATAAAGTCCCTCAACAATCCGAGCTACGAAAAGGGTGCTATGGCTATGGCAGTAACCGGAGGGTGGAGCAATATTATTGCCAACGAGGTTAATAAGTCGGAAATTTTTCTCACTGTGGATGGTAAACCGGTAGCAGTTGCACAAAAAGATCTGATTATGAGTAATTCAGAACAGCTTCTTATTAACACGAGTGTGTTAAAAGATATATTCTCCTGCGTGGTTAATGTAGTAAATGAAACTGATTTTTATATTGAAAAAGGCAATACACAGGTAGTTATGAATCTTAATGCTACAGGTGTTACGGTGAATAATGCCTATAAATATACGGATGAAAAGATTTATGTAGAGGATGATAATTATTATATTCCTGTTTCTGTTTTGCAAAATTATTTTTCATATGAATTTGAATGGAATTATAAGCAGACAACAGCTTTTATGACTAATAAAAAACAGGATGAGAAAATCTACCCTTTTGCCTATGATTATAGAAAAATAGGCAGAATAATTCGTGTTAATGACCAGGCGGAGCTTGGTACATGTTGGGCATTTGCTTCTCTTACGGCTATTGAGACAACCTTTATGCCGGAGGAGGTATATGATTTTTCAGAGGACCATATGAGTCTTAACAATAGTTTTAATCTTAATCAGATGGAGGGTGGCAAATATAATATGGCCATGGCATATCTGGCGTCATGGACCGGACCAGTTTACGAAGAAGAGGACCCGTATGGAGACGGATATTCTCCAGAAGGACTGACAAGTGCTTTTCACGTTCAGGAGATACAGATTATACCGAGTAAGGATTTGGAGGGTATTAAGAAGGCTGTTTTTCTCTATGGTGGAGTGCAGAGTTCTTTGTATATGCCTCTGGGATACACCTATGAATCCAGCTCTGAGTATTATGACGCGGAGCATTGTGCCTATTATCATGTTGGTAATGAAAAAGCAAATCACGATGTTGTTATTGTGGGTTGGGATGATTCGTATCCTGCTGCTAATTTTTCGACTCAGCCGGAGGGGGATGGTGCCTTTATTTGTGTTAACAGCTGGGGCGAGGAATTTGGCGAAGAAGGCTTTTTCTATGTGTCTTATTATGACTCCGGAATAGGTGTTTATAATATGGTTTATACTAAAATAGAAAATAATGATAACTATGACAATATATATCAGAGTGATTTGTGTGGCTGGGTAGGACAGCTTGGTTATAACAGGGAATATGGTTATTTTGCCAATGTGTATACTGCAAAGCAGAACGAAATGTTAGAAGCAGTGGGCTTTTATGCTACTACACCGGGTACGGAGTATGAGGTTTATATTGTAGAGGATTTTGTGGATGAACAATCCATGTCCGGCAGACAAAAAGTAGCAGAGGGTTCATTTGTAAATGCAGGATATTATACTGTTGAGTTGGACAAAACAGTTTATCTGCCAGAGCAAAGCCGCTATGCAATAGTGGTATACATTAATTCTCCAAGCTCCGAGGGACCTATAGCCATCGAGTGTATTACGGATGGTTTTGCATCCACAGTTGATATAAGCGATGGTGAAGGTTATATTAGTCTTCACGGAACCTATTGGGAGCATATTGAAGAAACGCAGAATTGTAATGTCTGCCTTAAGGCATATACTTCAAATATAGAGGAACAGAAAGGAAACTAACGATGATTTTTGCAACGGGAAATATGGGAAAATTAAAAGAAATCAAGGATATTCTTGGAGATATAGGCGAGGAGATTATCTCTATGAAGGAAGCCGGAATTGATGTGGATATAGAGGAAAACGGCACTACTTTTGAGGAGAATGCTATCATTAAGGCAAAGGCGATTATGGAGTTGACAGGACAGCTTGTTCTGGCAGATGATTCCGGTCTTGAGGTAGATGCCCTTAATAAGGAGCCGGGAATTTATTCTGCAAGATATCTTGGCACAGACACCTCTTACGAGGTGAAAAATGCCGACATCATAAGAAGGTTAGAAGGCGTTGAAGGCAGTGACAGAAGCGCAAGATTCGTATGTGCCATTGCCGCTGCTTTTCCTGATGGAGAGGTAATTGTGACAAGAGGTACAATTGAGGGTGTAATTGCAAAAGAACCTGCGGGAACCAATGGTTTTGGCTATGACCCGATTGTGTACGTGCCTGAATATGGCATGACCACAGGTCAGATGGAGCCTGACGCCAAAAATGCAATTAGCCACAGAGGCAAGGCTTTAATGGAAATGAAACAAATTCTTACAGAAAGAAAACTGATAAAATGAGAGTTTTAATTGTTAGTGATACCCATGGCAAGGATGCCAATCTTATGGAAATACTGAAAAATGACAGGAATTTTGATTTTATGGTACATCTGGGCGATATAGGCAGGTTAGAGGACTATATTGAAGAAATTACGGGGCTTGCCTGCTTTGCCGTGCGTGGAAATAATGACTGGGGTTCTCTGTTACCTTCCGAGAGCATAATAATGCTTGGAAGACACAGAGCTTTTATAACCCATGGTCATGGTTTTTCTGTGTATTCTTCAACAGAAAGGCTTAGGGAGTATGCCATGGGAGTTGGTTGCGATATTGTAATGTACGGACATACCCATGTGCCAGAAGTTGAAAAATACAGAGGAATAACAGTGGTTAATCCGGGAAGTCTCACACATCCAAGAGGTGGTTTTAAAAAACCAAGCTACATTGTAGCGACTATTAATGATGACCTTGATGTGGATTTTGAGATTAAGTATATATAGGTGAAAATATTTTTGAAAAAAATTTAAAAAAGTGTTGACATTCATTATTCTCTGCCTTATAATAACACTTGCGTCTGACAAAGACGTGCCAATATATAACTTACTACGGGGTGTGGCTCAGCTTGGCTAGAGCGCCTGATTTGGGATCAGGAGGTCGCAGGTTCGAATCCTGTCACCCCGACTTTTGCGGGTGTAGTTCAGTGGTAGAACACCAGCCTTCCAAGCTGGATATGTGGGTTC
>CAZNUK010000072.1:0-10320 GCA_964576255.1 uncultured Butyrivibrio sp. | reverse complement strand
AGAATATTGATACAGGTATGGGTCTTGAAAGACTCGCTGTAGTTGTACAGGATGTGGACTCTGTATTTGATATCGATACCATGAAGGCAATAAGAGACAGAATCTGTGAACTTGCAGGCGTAACATATCAGACAGATGAGAAGAAGGATATTTCCATTCGTCTTATTACTGATCATATCCGTTCAGTTACATTTATGGCTTCTGACGGAATTATCCCTTCTAACGAAGGTCGTGGATATGTATTTAGAAGACTTTTAAGAAGAGCTGCCAGACATGGAAGAACACTTGGAATTGACGGATTATTCCTTGCAAAGCTTGCCCAGACTGTTATTGATTCATCTAAGGACGGATATCCTGAATTAGAGGAGAAGAAGGACTTGATTCTTAAGGTTCTTACAACAGAGGAAGAGAATTTTAACAAGACAATTGACCAGGGTCTTAAGATTCTTGCTGATATGGAAAAAGCAGTTTCTGACAATAGCAGGATGTTAAGTGGGGATGATGCATTCAAGTTATATGACACTTACGGATTCCCTATCGACTTAACCATTGAAATCTTAGAAGAAAAAGGTCTTAGGGTTGATATGGATGGCTTTAAGGCTGCTATGGACAAGCAGAAGCAGACAGCAAGAAGCGCACGTAAAGAGACTAACTATATGGGTGCAGATGCAACTGTATATGATTTAATTGATACAAGTATTACATCTGAATTTGTAGGATATGATAATTTATCATATCAGTCAAATATTACAGTACTTACAACACAGACCGATTTGGTTGATGAATTAGCTGAGGGTATGGAAGGTACAATTATTGTGGATAACACTCCTTTTTATGCTACCATGGGTGGACAGCAGGGTGATACCGGTGTAATTACTGCCGGAGCATCTGAATTTGAGGTTGTTGACACAATCAAATTAAAGGGTGGAAGAGTTGGACATGTTGGTAAGGTTACCAGAGGCTCCTTCGCTAAAGGAGATACAGTAACACTTACTGTTGATTCAGAGCTTAGACAGTCCACAGCCAAGAACCACAGCGCAACACATCTTCTTCAGGAGGCTTTAAGAGTTGTTCTTGGAAGCCATGTAGAGCAGGCAGGTTCCCTTGTAACACCTGACAGACTTCGTTTTGACTTCACTCATTTCTCTGCAATGACTACAGAGGAGTTAGCTAAGGTTGAGAAAATAGTTAATGAAAAAATCGCTGAAAATATTGCTGTTGAGACCAAGGTTTTATCCATTGAGGATGCCAAGAAAACAGGCGCAAAAGCACTTTTTGGTGAGAAATACGGCGAGACAGTAAGAGTTGTGTGCATGGGCGAATTCTCTAAGGAATTCTGTGGTGGTACACATGTAGGCAATACAGGAACAATTTCTGCTTTTAAGATTATTTCTGAAGCAGGAATTGCAGCAGGCGTAAGAAGAATTGAAGCATTAACAGGAGAGGCAGTATTTGAGTATTACAGAAATATTGAGAAACAGCTTAACGATATCTGTAAGACCTTAAAGGCTACGACCGCAAATGTTGAAGAAAAGATTGCACATCTTCAGGCTGAGATTAAGGCATTGACAAGCGAGGTTGACTCACTAAAGAGCAAGGCAGCCAATGAAGCTCTTGGAGATGTTATGGATAAGGTTCAGGAGATTAACGGCGTTAAATTCTTAGGCGTTAAGTTAGATAGCGTTGATATGAACGAGCTTCGTAACCTGGGGGATAACCTTAAGGCACAGCTTACATGCTCAGTTATCGTTCTTGCATCAGCACAGGGAAGCGATAAGGTTAATCTTATTGTAATGGCTGATGACGAAGCTATGGCAAAGGGCGTTCATGCAGGTAATATTGTTAAGGCTATTGCACCAATGGTTGGCGGCGGTGGCGGCGGTCGTCCTAATATGGCACAGGCCGGCGGCAAGAATCCTGCGGGAATTGAGGATGCTATTAATAAGGCTAAGGAATTATTATAAGAGGGGCAAACTTATAGAAATATAAGGACGCAAAACTAGGAGTCTAAGGTATTGATTACTATGACAGTTCGGTTGCAATGATTATTCATTGCAACCGTTTTTTTTAGAGAGGAATAGAAAAATGAAAACTAAAAATTATAGACCCAATGGGTTATATAGTGTCCCAAGAATATGATACTAATAACAATATTGTTAAAGTTGTTGATGCTCTTGGCAATTACGAAACATATGAATATGATTTGTTGGGTCAAGTAATTAAAACTACTAATCCTATGGGTAAGGAAACCGGATATAAGTATGATTCACAGGGAAATATAATAAGTATAACTAATACACTTGGAGGAATAACTACATATGATTATGACCTGTGCAATCAGTTAACATCAGTAACAGACCCATTGAACAATACTACAAACTATACCTACGATTCAATGGGAAATGTTATTTCAATAACCAATGCTCAGGATAAAGTAACAAGTTATACATATGACCTTGAGAATAGACTTACATCTGTCATTAATTCAGATGGCACAAGTGAATTAATAACCTATGATTTAATTGGAAATATTAAGTCTCTTGTATATCCAAATGGAGATACGATAACCTATGATTATGATAGGATTAACAACCTTGTATCAAAGAATTACAGTAAAGAAACTAATAATGTATTATATTTATATGACCAAAATGGTAATCGTGTTTCAATGACTGATTCAACCGGTGAAAGCACATATGAATATGATATAATGGACAGAGTTACAAGTGTTACTGATGGTAATGGCAAAACCATTCAATACTCATATGATGATTGTGGTAGATTGGGAAGTATAACCTATAATGATGGCAGAATAGTTAAATATGAATATGACCTCAATGATAGAATTGTATTCGTTAATGATGAAGGAAATATTACTAATTACAATTATGATGCAGCTGGTAACCTTATTAAAACAATTAGACCTGACGGAAGCTATACAGATTGCACTTATAATAAATTAGGAAGCATTGACAGCTTAATTAATTATAGTGCTGATGGAAAGAAAATATCCGTTTTCTACTACACATATGATGAAAGAGGATATATATCTACTGAAATTTCAGAGCAGGATGGCGTTAGTGTTATTCGTAATTATGAGTATAATCTTGCAGGAGAGTTAGAATATTTCAGCGAAGATGATGGTAATAACCTGGCAGAGTATGAATATTCTTATGATAAATCAGGCAACAGAACAAGATTAGAAAAGAAAGGTATAGAGCTGCCTGAAACTATTACATATACATATGATTCAGATAACAGGCTTATTAAAACCGAAAGTAGTATCAATGGCACGACAATATATTCGTATGATTTGAACGGAAATCTAATTAATGAACAGAGCAAAAATGCAAATTTAACTTATGAATATACTGTTGAACAACGTCTTGCCGCTGTAATGGATGGTGAAGAATTGCTAATGGCTGCCATATATGATGGCGATTGCAACAGAGTGTTTCAGTCTACAAGATACGAAACGGTTGAATATGTTACCATTGAAAAAGATGTAGAAGAGGAAACTACTGAAGCATCAACAGAAACTCAAACTGAACCAACAGAAGGCTCAACAGAGTCAAATACTGAAGAACACACAGATGAAACAGGTGAAACAACGACAGAAGCTACAATAGATACAACAGCTTCGGATGAAGACGAGACTTCTACTGAAGAAACATCTGATAATATGACTAATGAAGAACCAACAAGCAAAGAGGACAAGCCAGTTTCTGATGAAACTGATAAGGATGTTGTTATATACTACGACAAGGTATATATAGACCCTGGTAAAACAATATTCTGGTATGGCTTTGGGCAGAGCATTATTCAATCAGGTTTCATTGCTAACAGTGCAGTTTGTTTACATTTGTCACAAGAATTTAATAAAGCGTGGGATGCTGTAACGGCCAGTTATGAATTGGTTCCTCGTGCTGAAAGCGTTTCGGTGGAAATGCTTTCAGAAGAATTGAAAAATCAATATTATAATAGTAACATAATAATACCTGAAAATTGTGATATTGAAGTAGTAGAGATTGTTGATGTAAAATATGAATTAACTTATTACGTTAATAATATCAATTCGGAAATATCACAGGTATTAATGGAGTATGATGCTGATGATAATGTTACAGCTTCTTACACATATGGAAATAGTAGAATTAATAAAAATGCTGGTGATGAAAATAACTATTATCTATATGATGGCAGGGGCTCTGTAACACAGGTCATTAACAAGGATGAAATTGTTGCAAGCTATAGCTATGATCCATATGGAAATGTCACATGCTCTGCACCAGAGACCGAATCATTTTATGGATATAATGCATAGGATACTAATCCTATAACCAAACTACAGTATCTTCACGCAAGATATTATGATACAGGAAACGGTCGTTTTACAACTGTTGACAGTTACTTAGGAAATATCGAAAATCCACAATCGCTTAATAGATATACCTATGTACAGAATAATCCGGGGGCATTTATTGACCCGAGCGGACATTTACCAGTATTTTTGATACCTGTAATTATCGGCGCTGTTGTTGGTGGTGTAGGTGGCGGAATATATGCTGGTACAACAAGTTATGACAAACAAAAAGAACAAAATAATGGTAAAATTAATAAATGGATTGTAGCAAGAGATGCATTTATTGGTAGTGTTGCAGGTAGTACAGTAGGAGGTGTATCCGGACTTGCCGCTGGTGGAACAATTACTGTATTTGGTTCAACTTCATTAGTTACCTCGGTGGCTGGAGGTGTTTTTTCAGCTGTAAATGGCGGTATTGTATCCAGAGTATCTAATGAATATGTCAGCGGAATGACTGCACATGCCCTTAACAAAGCTAACATTGAGACATACGCATATACAGAAACCAAGACAGCAGAGGAGATGTTTGAAGATGCTTTAGAGGCAGGAGCTGACCCACAAGCAATGTTGATGGATGGTTCAGTTGGTGGATTATTTGGTGTTACTTCATATGGATTTTCACAAGCATTAAAGTATAATAAATATAAGTCTTGTGGTGATATATCAACTAAAGCAAAACAAACTGTTGTAGATGATGTGCTTGATAAGACGGATGATGTTGCTAATATGGTGGATGATGCAACAGGAAATACAGCAACACAAGGTGTTGACAACTCTGTAAAAATAGAAGGAAGAGGAAGCACAGGTAGAACTATTCCAAATACATTAAATGAACAAATGGCTATGCATCAAGTAAAATCAAATCCGCTAAATGGTGCTGTTGATATGAGCCAATTGGACAAACCTATTATAATGTCTGATTCCAGATGGCCAGCGTCAGAAGGCTGGGTAAAAATGAGTAATAATGTAAATGGAATAGAAATACATTTTGTATACAATAAAATCACGGGTGCTTTTGATGATTTTAAATTTAAATAAATCTGGAGGTTATATGGATAATAAAGTAATTTTTCAAAATAGTACCAATGCTATATTTTTACAATCTCTATACTTTATAGGAGGATATGTTACTTATGAAATAGCGGTTTCTACAGGTTCTTTTAGTGGAGCATGCAATTTTTGTATTGATGAAACAAAAATTGAAGATTATATTGCAACAATAAATAAAATGATAAATACTCTAAATGGAAATATCCATATTTGTGATTGTGAAAGCGATTCTTATTTAAAGTTCTATTTTTGCGATTCCTTGAATTTTTATATAACTGGACAAATTGGAGGAAGTCACGAAGATAATATATTAAAATTTAAATTTAAAGCAGATCAGTCTTTGTTGCTAAGATTAAAAAACAACCTTCTTAATTATTAGGACATTCTTACTTATCAATTGGGCAGTTGGCATATCTTTGTAATCTCAATTGCAAGTATCTCCTGGCGGAGGTAGGCATGGAAGTAATCCATATGTGAGAATTAGTACGACGGATCAATTAATAATTAAAATAGTAGATGGTCCAAAGACGTCCTATAGAACAGACGGAAAAGAAACAGCAACTATTATTTTCACAGGAGGTAACTAATATGTTATTAGATATTAATGCACCAATTATACCGTTTAAGGGATTTGGGGAAATTAAATTATATAGTACTAGAGATGAATTGAAAGATTTATTAATGTCAGATAATGTTCAAGCTAACATAATTAATGACAATTGGATTCGATATGATATTCAAAATAGTGTAGAATTGTTTTTTCATCTAAAAAATAATAAATTATTTCGAATAACAACATTAGATGAATACAAAGGCAAGTTATTTGAAAAGATAGGTGTCGGAACTACTGAAGATGAATTGTTAAAGACGGATTCTTCTTTTGTATATGATGATTTTGAAGAAGTATAGGAGTCTAACAAAAGTGTGTTTATTGAAATGGATGCCGAAACAAACAAAGTCAGATGGATTTCAGTATACATACCTGAGTTAAATTCAGAGAATTTTGAAGATTGTAAATGGTAAATAGACAATAATTTAAGACCGGCCACTGTCTAAAAAATATCCATGGTTTTTAAATTAATTGAAATGGTTCTTAACTATAGTGATGTGATTCATGAAGATTAAATAGGTCATTAACAAGGATGAAATTGTTGCAAGCTATAGCTATGATCCATATGGAAATGTCACATGCTCTGCACCAGAGACCGAATCATTTTATGGATATAATGCAGAGGATACTAATCCTATAACTAAGCTACAGTATCTTCGCGCAAGATATTATGATACAGAAAACGGTCGTTTTACAACTGCTGACAGTTACATAGGAAATATAACTAATCCTCAATCGCTTAATAGATATACCTATGTACAGAATAATCCAGTGGCATTTATTGACCCGAGCGGACATTTACCAGAAGGAGTAATTGGTGCGATTATAGGTGCGATAATGGGCTCATTAGGTGGTGGCTACCTAGCATACGAAGAAAGTATTGATAATCAAGGTGGAGAGGATAAAGCTGACAAGCTGATTGCATTTAGAGATGGTGCAATAGGATTTCATTTAGGAGGTCTTATAGGTGGTGCAGCAGGATTTGCTAGTGGCGGAACCGCGCTTGCATTTGGAACGAAAACCCTAGCAAACACTATGGTTGGTGGTGTATTTTCTGCACTTAATGCAGGTATGACATATCGTGTCACAAATGAAATAGCAACAAGCACAACCGCAAATATATTAGATGAAAACAATGTAAAAACATTTGTCTATACAGAAACCAAAACAGCAGAAGAGATTTTTAATGATGCTCTGGAAGTTGGTGTTGATCCACAAGCAATGTTATTGGACGGAACTGCTGGTGGAGCTGTCGGTATAATGTCATACGGATTTTCACAAGCATTAAAATTTAACAAATTAAAACATTGTGGTGATATATCGAACAAAGCAAAACAAACTGTTATAGATGATGTGCTTGATAAGACAGATGATGTTGCTAATATGGTAGATGATGCAACAAATACCCCATATGGCTATTATCAAGACACTAATGGTAGATGGCATAGACCTAATGGTCAGTTTGCATCAAATGAAGAAGTTGGAATAATACCACAATATAAAACACCTACAAGTAGCCATGGTAATTCCTTAAAAGACTCTAGAACTAACTATGGTTATTCCTTGGTTGATAAGAGTACTGGTGAGATTTTAAAGTTTGGTGAAACGATACATCCGGCAACAAGATATTCACAAAAATTTTTAAAATCAAACAATGCTAGAATGATGGTATTAGAACGAGGTAATAAGTTGGACATCCATCTTTGGCAACATGATATGAACGAATATTATTTTTATAAATATAATGAATATCCACCTTTAAATAATGGTGGTTGGTAAAAGGAGGTATGAACAATGGATTTAAATATTAATTCACCATCATATTATACACAGAATTATGGTATTGATGATGATGTTTATAGGATGTGCAGTGAATTGTCAGCTTCACTTAAAGAAAAAAAATATAGTGATACAATCAATATAATTGGTATTTTACCAATTATTGCACCAGCATCAGTTATAGAAAAAGGACTTTGTAAAGAACATAAGAAGTGTGAAAATAAATATGGATTTGCATCCATAAGCTTAAAAATTGATTACGAAGAATATGTTACTTCGGATATCTTTGGCAAAAAAAGATTAATTATAGATAACATATTAAAGTCTGTAAAATCTATTTCTAAAAAAGGTAAAATTGAATATGACTTATTTGAAAAAGATGTAAAGATGTTTTGTGAAAATAATAATATATTTATTTAACTATTAAGCAAGATATTATGATACAGAAAACGGTCGTTTTACAACTGTTGACAGTTACTTAGGAAATATCGAAAATCCACAATCGCTTAATAGATATACCTATGTACAGAATAATCCGGGGGCATTTATTGACCCGAGCGGACATTTACCAGTATTTTTGATACCTGTAATTATCGGCGCTGTTGTTGGTGGTGTAGGTGGCGGAATATATGCTGGTACAACAAGTTATGACAAACAAAAAGAACAAAATAATGGTAAAATTAATAAATGGATTGTAGCAAGAGATGCATTTATTGGTAGTGTTGCAGGTAGTACGGTAGGAGGTATATCCGGACTTGCCGTTGGTGGAACAATTACTGTATTTGGTTCAACTTCATTAGTTACCTCAGTGGCCGGAGGCGTTTTTTCAGCTGTAAACAGCGGTATTGTATCCAGAGTATCTAATGAATATGTCAGTGGAATAACTGCACATGCCCTTAACAAAGCTAACATAGAGACATATGCATATACAGAAACTAAGACAGCAGAGGAGATGTTTGAAGATGCCTTGGAGGCAGGTGCTGACCCACAAGCAATGTTGATGGATGGTTCTGTTGGTGGATTATTTGGTGTTACCTCATATGGATTTTCACAGGCATTAAAGTATAATAGATATAAGTCTTGTGGTGATATATCGACTAAAGCAAAACAATCTGTTGTAGATGATGTGCTTGATAAGACAGATGATGTTGCTAATATGGTGGATGATGCAACTAATAATACAAATATTAAAACCGGATATGGATATGATGCAGGAGATGTTCCTGTTAGAATTAAAGGAGAATGGAGTATTAATGATCTAAAACAAGGTTTATTAGGACATGCCCCTAAAGGATTAGGAACACCAGACATTCATCATGGGGGTCAAATGCCAGGAGCAGCAAAGCATGAAATAATTGCTATGAATCACAGAAATAATAGTGCTTTACATCCGAATATGTTTAACCAAGGCGTTACGCAAGAAATGCGAGCATCTGATAGAAAACTACATTGGTGGTATAGAGCTCGAGAACAAGGTGCAGATGAACTATTACCAGATTGGATTTATGATAATTAGACTGGAGGTAATTATGAAATACGAAGAATTTTTAAAGATTTATCAACAAGTTAAGTTGGACCGACCAATATTATTCGATTTAGAAATGGACAATATTCCTCTAAATTCAAATATTAGGCATATTGAAAGTTATTATAACATAGCATTGCCAGAAAGTTATAAGAAGTTTCTGTTGAAGTTTGGCGGAGGTAATTTTGCATTCACGATAGTATATTCATTAGATGAACAAAGTGTATATTATATAAAAAATAATGTACTAAGAGACTTTGTTTCAAACACTAATTTTTTACCAGTTATTGACTTCGAAACAGGTGATGTTGCCGGATTTAGAATTAAAAATAACAAATGTGAATCCACGATGACTATGTATAATCATGAAGATAAAAAAATGAGTGATTTAAATTTAGATTTCTATGAATTAATAATTAAATATGGATTTGATATAAATAATACATAATTATAATATTGAATCGAAAATGTAGTGTGTTTTAGACAAAATTATATTTATTCAAAACAAAATTTAGTATTTTAATGAATAAAATTTTGTCTTATAAAGTTAATTAAAAGTTGGTAAATGAATAATTGAAAATCCAGTAGATTTAATTGATTTAAGAAAAGACATTGTGGTGATATATCAACTAAAGCAAAACATACTGTTGTAGATGATGTGCTTGATAAGACAGATGATGTTGCTAATATGGTGGATGATGCAAACGTTAGTGGTAAAACAATAGAAATAAATAATCCTGTTTTAGACAATATTAGAATCGGTAGTGCCTTAAAAGATGATTCTTTACATGCCTTCAATGATATTATTGATAATTATGCTGGAGATGCCACGAAGTTTTCATTAACCGGTGGAGATGGCGTAGAACGAACTCTTTATCAAATTGAAGGTTAATTAAATGGAAAACAAGGCATATTTGAATGGATTGTAGATCCAGACCCAGCAAAAGGGGTGACACATCGAAGATTTATAGAAGGTGTACAAATAACAGGAAA
>CAZNUK010000071.1:0-10366 GCA_964576255.1 uncultured Butyrivibrio sp. | reverse complement strand
CCAAGAACTACAAGCTGTACATCCTCTGAACAAAGCTCATCCATAACATATGCAATTAAATCAAAGCCCTTCTGGTCTGTAAGTCTTGAAACTACACCAATCATGAACTTCTTAGGGTCAACCTCAAGTCCCAATTCTTTCTGAAGTGCAACTTTATTCTTAACCTTCTCTTTACGGAAAGTTTTCTGGTTGTAATTCTTAACAATTCTGGTATCGGTTTCAGGATTAAATTCTTCATAATCAATTCCGTTAACAATACCTGCAAGACAATTAGACCTTGCTCTTATAAGTCCATCCAGCTTCTCGCCGTAAAATGGCATCTTAATCTCTTCTGCATAGCTCTGGCTAACAGTGGTAACATAATCTGCGTATACAATGCCACCCTTAAGAAGGTTCGCATCACCATATGCCTCTAACTTATCCGGTGTAAAGAATGACGCCGGAAGTCCTGTAGCATCCTTAATGGTCTTCATATCATATATACCCTGAAATTTCAGGTTATGTATTGTCATAACAGATTTCATTCCCCAGAAGAAATCCTGACTAAAACGTTCCTTCATATATACAGGCACAATTCCTGTCTGCCAGTCATGACAATGAATAATATCCGGCCTAAAACCAATAAGTGGCAGTGATGATAAAGCAGCCTTACTAAAGAAAGCAAACTTCTCTATATCCTGATGAATATATCCATATGGCTTATATCCGTCAAAATAATACTCATTATCAATAAAGTAAAAATGGACACCTTCATATTCCATTTCCATAATTCCTACATACTGTCTTCTCCATGCTAAATCCATGTAGAAATTAGTAATAAAATGCATCTGTTCCTTATATTTCTGTGGGATACATTTATAATTAGGAATCATTACCCTGACATCATATTCATCTTTATCAAAATATTTAGGTAATGATCCGGCAACATCTGCCAATCCCCCAGTCTTAATAAAAGGTACTGCTTCTGAAGCAATAAATAGTATGTTCTTCATCTGACTACCTCCATAGCAAATCACTACTACCATTGTACCATAACGGAGGTGTAAAAGAAACACATTTTTTATCTCATTTTGTAATCCAGACGTATTTTATCAGATATTAATGCTATAAATTCTGAATTAGTCGGTTTCCCTTTGCCATTGTTAATAGTATAACCAAAAAGAGAATCCAGAACTTCAACCTTGCCTCTGGTCCACGCAACCTCAATAGCGTGCCTTATAGCTCTCTCAACTCTGCTTGAGGTTGTATTGTATTTTTTGGCAATTGTAGGATACAAAACCTTGGTAATGCAGTTTAACATTTCCATGTCATTAATTACCATAATTATTGAATCTCTAAGGTACTGATATCCTTTAATATGAGCAGGAACGCCAATCTCATGAATAATTTCTGTAACATCATTTTCAAGACTTACAGATAAATCCTCTTTTCTAATCTGCTCATTCTGTTTTTTAACATTATTATTAGCAGGGTGTCTTCCCATATTATTTTTAACATATTTAATCCTGTTAAGAAGGGTGTTATTATCAAAAGGTTTAAGTATGTAGTAGTTAGCTCCCAGATTAAAAGCATCCTCTGTAATTCCCTCTTGACCCACTGCTGATACCACAATAAAATATGGTTTTTTCTTAATCGAGTTATCCTCGTTCACTCTTTCCATTACTGCCAGTCCATCCAACTTAGGCATTATTATGTCCAAAAGCACTAAATCAGGCTGCTTAAGCTTAATATCTTTTAAAAGCTCCTCTCCGTTGTGGGCTTTACATACAAGCTGCACGTCCGGGTCCGTTTCAAGAACATCTCCCATTAATTGAAGCATCCTGTCATTGTCATCTGCAATTGCACATGTAAGTTTTCCCATTAAATATCCTCCATTCAATTTAAAATATAACCAAAACTGCCATATTTTGCCTACGTAAGACATTATAAAAATATATATAATATTTTTTCAACATATTTTTTTCGCAAATTTCGACATTATTATTAAAAAGTTCTTTATAACCCCTTTAAAATACTGTATAATTACAAAGAATTTAATGTCGAAAGGAGAATTTTATGAAACGGGTAAAACTTGGATTTTTTACTTTAATTGCACTTATTTTCATATCTATTACAGGATGTGGAGGGAATACTTCTGCTGTTGGAACCTCTGGTAACGACTCCACAACACCGAATTCCGGCACTTCATCCGACAGTAATAGCGAAACAGCTTCTTCAAATGTCGAAGAAGACACACAACCAACTAACGATGAGACAACTACAAATCAGGATGAAGAAGAGACTACCGAAGCTCCGACAGAGGAAACTACAACTACTGCCCCTACCGAAGCTCCGACAACTCCTTCTTATAGCGATAATGAAATAGCAGGACTTGATAATACTTTGGTCTCCTACGGACCTGGTGTTAACGTGGATTCTCTCAATCGTCCCCATGCCGCTGTTAACGCACAAAACGCATATGGCAACTACGGCGCATATTTCGTAAAGCTGGATTCTGAGGAAATATATTTAACTTTTGATTTGGGCTATGAATATAATAATAACACCTCTAAGATACTTGATGTTTTAGCAGAAAAAGGGGTTAAAGCTGTATTTTTCCCAACTATGTCATTTATTCAAAAAAACCCTGAAACAATTCAGCGAATTATTGATGAGGGACATATGCTTGGTAATCACTCAACCAATCATCAATCTATGCCAAGCCTTACAACAGACCAGATGGCCGCTGAAATTTTGACATTGCATAATTACATACTTGAAAACTATAATTACACAATTACTCTTTTCAGGCCACCAATGGGACATTTTTCATATCAGTCCCTTGCTCTTACTCAGAATCTTGGTTACAAATCAATTATGTGGAGTTTTGCATATGCAGATTATTTTACAGATAATCAGCCTGATGTTAGCACAGCCTTAGCCAATGCAATTAACAAAGCTCATCCCGGAGCAATATATCTTCTTCATGGAGTATCTAATACCAACGTTGCAATGCTTGGAGATTTAATTGATAGCTTACAGCAAAATTACACAATCGGGTTATTACAGTAAGAATCGAATAGTGATATGGTTGTTACCTTTTAGTTTCTCTAGGCGACCAACCATATCACTATTCTATTTCTTCTTAAAAATCCTAGTGTGTTAATAATAGCATTGCTACGAACATTAACGCTATAATCCATGTACTAATCTTAACTTCTTTAGCTTTTCCTGTGAATACGCTAATAATAACATATGAAATAATACCAAATGCAATACCATAAGAAATGTTATATGACAATGGCATCATAGCAAATGTGATAAATGCCGGGGCTGCCACATCTACTGAACTCCAGTCCACACCTTTAATAGATGAAATCATTAATACTCCAACATAGATAAGTGCCGGTGCTGTAGCACAGTTTGGAATAAGCTGGGCAACAGGGCTTAAAAACATAGCTGCCACAAGCATTACAGATGTTGCAATGGCTGTTAATCCGGTTCTTCCTCCAGCTACAATTCCTGATGCTGATTCTGCAACAGTTGTAACAGTGGATGTTCCACATACTGCTCCTGACACGGTTGCTACTGCGTCTGATAACATAGCCTTTTCCATATTAGGTACAGAACCATCTTCATTGAGAATATTTCCCTGTGAAACTGCACCATAAAGAGTAGCCATAGTATCAAACATATCCACCATACAAAAAGCAAGTGATGTTGTTAAAATCGTAAGCACAAGGTTAGCTACACCATTAGCCTCAATAAATGAACTAAAATCAAATCCCTCTTTAATTACTCTTCCAAATGAATCTGTTGCAAACTGCTTAAATCCATCCAATGGACTCATTATCGACATATTAATTCCATCATAAAAACCATTAATCGTTAATCCAAGGAGATAATATAAGCCTGTACCACCAATAATAGCAATAAAAACTGCTCCTCTGACATTCTTTTTGGTAAGAATAATCAATACAAGAAATGCGACAATGGTTACAACTGCCGGCATCATACTCTCCCAATTCCCCTTAAGAATATTGAAAGAACCAAGGGTTACTGCGGTAGAATCGCTTGGAACAATTATTCCTGAATTCTGCAATCCGATAAAAGCAATAAACAGTCCAATTCCTGCTGTTGTTGCATCTCTAACCGGCTTAGGTATGGCATCAAACATTTTTTTACGAAGTCCGGTTACTGTTAAAAGAACAAAAACAAGTCCCTCAAAAAGAATTAATACCAAAGCATTAGAATATGACAATCCAATCTCAATACATACAGTATATACAAAAAATGCATTAAGACCCATTCCTGTACATAATGCTAATGGTAAATTAGCTAACAGGCCCATAAGAACAGTTCCTATTATAGCCGATAAAGCTGTTGCAATATATATTGCACCAAAGGATACCCCCAGAGGATTACTTCCATCTCCGAATGGGTCAGAGAACATATTGGCATTAACCATAAGAATATACACCATTGCAAAAAAAGTGGTTAATCCCGCAAGTAGTTCCGTTCGTACATTAGTACCACGCTCTTTTAGTTTAAAAAATTTTTCCATGTTAATTTCCTCTTCCAGTTTTTTCTTCATAGATTATATCATTAGTCAAATTTTTTTTCTACATTAATATTGTAAAAATATAACTCAAATGATATAATTATCCTGTTTTTAACTATTTACTTTTAATATACATAAGAAAGGGCAAAATATGAGAGAATATTGCATTACAACAGATTCAAATTCAGATTTACCACAGGAATATATTGATAAATATAACACAACTATTATTCCACAGTATTATTCCTTCGGAGATACAGTCTATGGAGACGAGCTTAATATGTCTCCTGCTGAATTTTATGAAAGAATGAAGAATGGAGAACTTCCTCAATCACAGGCTAATAACCCTGCTGTTATTGAAGATAAATTCCGTGCTATTCTTGACCAGGGTAAGGATATTATTCACATTGCTTTCTCTTCTGCTTTGAGCGGAAGCTATAATAATGTTTGTATGGTTGCAAGAGAGCTTTTAGAAGAATATACAGATGCCAAAATCATCGTTATTGATTCTTTAAGTGTATCACTTGGCGAATCCATTTTATACTTAACAGCTGTTAAATTACAGGAAGATGGCATGTCATATGATGATGTAATAACCCACATTGAGAAGATGAAGAATCATATCAATGTTCAGTTTACTGTTAATGATTTGTTCCATCTCCAGCGTGGTGGTCGAGTAAGCAAGACTACTGCCATTGTTGGTAGTGCTTTAAATCTCAAACCATTTTTATATGTAAATAACGAAGGTGGTCTTTCTTCTGACGGAACAGCCCGCGGAAGAAAAAAATCTCTTAAAACTATTGTTGAAAGAATGAAAGCAAGCCTTGTAGAAGATACTGACTACTCTATTCCTGTAGGAATTATTCATGGTAACTGTATCGAAGAAGCACAAGAGATTGCAAGAATGGTTAAAGAAGAAACCGAATTTACCAACACTATCATTAATGACATCAGCCCAAGTATCGGAACTCACGCAGGTCCGGGTACATTAGGACTTATATATTATGGTCAGCCAAAACCGGCAGCCAAATAAAATTTTAAGGGAGTACCACTTTATATGTGATACTCCTCTTTTTTAATCTATTTTGGTATAATCTTGATATCTGTCATTTATATCCTCAAGCTTTTCACCCTGTATCTGAAGCATAATACTGCTATCTATAAGAGTTGTTGCTGAATAAGGCTCATTCTGTATTCCAAGAATTATTAATCCTCCATTATTATCCTTATAAATCATATTAGTACTAAGAGCCAGATATATCGTTCCATCTTTTATCCGATTGTTACTATCAACATAAGCAAAATTTATCTGATAAACCATTACAAATTTATTTTCACCAATACTGTATGTATCTGTAAACCATCCATCAACAAACATTATATCCTTAATGGTTATATTGGAGTATTTACTGTACACATCAAAAATCACATCATTAGCATCATTCTTTAGCATTAAAATAAATTCATCCGTAAGATCCGATATATCTGTAACTTTTTGTATGTTATTTTCCTCTACTGTTATAGTCTTAGACATAACAGTTGCCACATACCCTTTTTCAGACAACTCATCTGCAACTTTTTCATCTAAACATATGGTTATGACATCATTCAACTGTATTTCATCAATAGACAATTGTTTATTATCAGCTCCTATAAAATCATAAGCATAATCAATTTCATACCCTGATAATAAATCATTACTGTTAATCATTCCTATAGATTTATTATCATCATTATTAACAACAAAAATAATACCATCAAAAGGATCATATTCAGATTTATCCGGGCGCCCACTTACAATTACTTCAAACTCAGATTCGCCAAGAACCAGATTATATTCTTCAAGATATTTTTGAGGAACTACAAAGCTTACTCTAATTACATCCCCATTAGAAAGCCCTTCTGATTTATCAATATTTATTTCAATATTAGAACAAATTTCAGCAACTAAATAAAGCCATTCCATACCAGTCACATATTTAGGATTAAGTTTTTCTTTAAAAACATCTTTTACTTCAGAATCATTCAGCTTTGCTTCTACATATGAATTCTGATTAGGACCACTATATGTCAGTGTAAAACAATTCATCGTAAAATCAATTACTCGTTCTGGCTCTTCTTTTTTAGAGCTGTAATTTTTATCGCACTGATAAATCAAAACCACAACTCCAACTGTTAGAATGATAATTGCAAGAACAATTATTACAACAATAATTTTATTTTTTTTACTCATAATAAAGCACTCCTTCCGTTCTCTATATATTTAGAGTAACATAAGGAGTGCCTTATCGCTATTTTAAAATGTTTAAGATTTTCTTAAGAATTATCCCTCAGCCACTTCAAAAACTGTGTGTCTCTTATAGTCCAAAATTCTGTCTGTAGTTTCTCATTATTGGCAATAATCACATCCAGGTTTTCCCATACCGGAACATATCCCTGAGAAATTTCATTAGCTGTCATATCAGTATCAACCACTTTTTCCTCTACATCACAGAAATAAAAAAGAGAATGCGCTATGTATTTTTTGTCAGTTTCAAAGTTATCACGACGGATTTCCATAACTTCTCCAATTTCTTTTATTGATGCTTTCTTAACAATCAGTCCGGTTTCTTCTCTGACCTCACGAATTAAAGCGTTAATTAAATCTTCATCTTTCTCAACGCCACCACCGGGAATTTTGTAGATTCCATCCCGGTCTTTCTGCATTGCTAAAAGTCCATCACGTCTGATTATAGCTCTAACCCCATAACGCTCAATTAAAGGCATATCATCAGTATAATCCTTCATATCAAAATTGAATAAGTTTATCATATATTTAATCCTGTCGCTTCATCACAGCCAAGCATAATATTAAGGCATTGTATAGCTGCTCCGCTTGCACCCTTTCCAAGATTATCGAATCTGGTAGAAATAACCATTCTGTCATCATTGCCTGTAAAGTAAATTTCAAGGCCATCCCAGCCTGAACATCCGTTGCTGCTTAAAAATCCACTAGATTCTGCCTCTGCACCGAGTGGCATAACCTTAACAAACTGCTCACCATCATAATACTGCTCAAAATATTTATGAAGTCCTTCCAATGTATGCTTGCGGATTAATGTATCCATGTGAAGTGGCACAGATACTAACATTCCACTGTAGTAATCTGACACAATCGGAGAAAAGATTGGTTCTCTTTTAAGTCCCGGAATCTTAGTCATTTCCTTGAGATGCTTATGTGTCTGTGTGAGTCCGTATGCTCTTGGTGACTCCAATGAAACATCCCTTCCATCCGCTTCATAGTCAGCAATCATCTTCTTACCACCACCACTATATCCGGTAATAGAAAAAGAAGATAAAGGATAATCTTTAGGAATAACTCCGCCTGCAACCAATGGATATACAATAGACATAAATCCTGTTGCATGACATCCCGGAACTGCAATTCTTTTTCCGTTTATAATGGCATTTCTATGCTTAATAGATAACTCAGGAAATCCATACGCCCATCCATCTTCCGTTCTATGAGCTGTTGAGGTGTCTATGATTCTGACATTATCATTCTCTACCATGGCAACTGCTTCTCTGGCAGCCGCATCCGGAAGACATAAAAAAGTAATATCCGAAGCATTAATAAATTTCTTAATCTCTTCCGGGTCCTTTCTAAGTTCAGAAGAAATCTTAAGAAGCTCAATATCCTCTCTCTGCTCAAATCTCTCATAAATTCTTAATCCGGTTGTTCCTTCACTACCGTCAATAAATATTTTAGTTTTCATAATTTTATCCACCTTGTTACCAAAAGTTTTTTTGTGTTACATTCTTGCTGCTTTTCTCTTTCTGTCGACAACGGTCAGTATGGTTATTACGCCGCCGCTGATGAAGAGCAGAGCAATCCAAAGGAACATATTGCTGTTGTCGCCAGTTTCGGGAGACATAGCCTTGACCGGAATATCCTCGCCCTTGGCGATCTCATAACCGCAGACCTCACAAACAGTATCTCCGGTGTAGCCCTTTTCAGAGGTGGTTGCTTCTTTTGCGTTCATAACCTTCGTAGTGTGTGCTGCCGTATCTTTCTTGTCTCCGCAAGAGCATTCGTGCCAATGGTTATCCTTATCAGACTTCCAATCCGCGCCATATGCGTGGATCTTTTCACGTTCTCCTGCGGTGCAGCCGGTTGCGTTACACGTGGTATCGTGGTCGTCATCATAGCTGTGATCCGCTTCCGCGGGGGTGATCACGTGACCGCATACGCATACCATTGCCGTTGTGCAGTCCGAATCTGCTGTGCCACTGTGGGGCGCATAATCCTTCTTATCGTCACAACCGGAGCAAGCATACCAATGTCCTGTGCTGTCGCTGCTCCAACCCGTCTCCCAAGAATGTTCGACGGTAAGCGTCACAGTTTCAAACGCACTTGCATAGTCGGTCTTTTTATCGCCGTTGTACTGCTCGCTGAACACGTTAAGGGTATATGTACCCTCGGCAAGATTGGCGGGTATTGTAACATCTACTGTTCCGCTGTCAGAAGAAGGCTGCGTAATTCTCCCATAATGCGTTGCGTTGCCGTTGTCAATAATAATCACGGAAATATATTCGTTTGCTCCCATAGTCGCCCCAGAATAGTTCAGCGTAATAGTATCGCCGGGTTTTCCTGCGGCGGCGTCTTCCGTTACGGAAAAATTACGGTTGTTGTCTTGCAAGGTCAGCTTCCATTCTGCTGTATTTGAAGTCGAAATTTCAGCGACAGTACCTGTCGTGCCCTGTTTGCCGCCTACGGCGGCAGATGTGAAGAGGACAGAGTCCAGATTTAAATTAAAAGCGGGGCGAGCCGCCTCGACAAAGTCCACGCGGGTACGTAACACAGTACCGCCGGACTCGACCGTGCCCGCGTAGTAAGTGTAGCTCGCGTCAGGAGAACGGAGCCACCACTCGCCCGCGCTGCCGCTTTCCCCGGTCTTTGCAATCAATCCCGGCGCTTTATTATAATTTCCTACATAGTCTGCAAGTTCCCTCACAGACAGGAAAAATACTTTGTCATTATCTGTCAAGCTGCTTATGCCCCAAGGTCTTGAGTACAAAGCACTCTCGGCACTATCGGTTTTCGCAACGCCGAGGAAAGCCGCCTGTTCTACCGTTGAAAAAACAGTGGGATTTGTCGCAAAAGTGTTGCACCAATTTTGCGCGTTGCTGTACTGCCAGTCATTCGGATTGGCCTGTCCGTCGTTATCGTTGCTGTTGTATGCACTTTCAAACACAACGTCGCTTGCTAACAGGTATTCCGACAGCAGGAACATTCCGCTTGTTGTTCCGTCGTTTGTCTTGTCCGCGTCCAGCACCCGCCACTTAATCGGGTCGCTGCCATTCACGCCAAAATAGACATAATCACTCGGCGTATAATACGTCCCGCTGCTATCCTGCGTCGAGGTCGGGTCGCTGATCCCGCTTGTGCCAAGCTGTATGGCCTTTCCTGTGTCCGTTCCCGCTGCGAAAGCGGCTGTCGGCATAAGCCCCACCACAAGGCAGAACGCCAACAGAAAACTTATAATTCTTTTTGGTTTCATTATGTGTCCTCCTGTCGTTATCTTCACATCATTTATTCTATCGCGGGATGTTCACCCGTAATATACTCTGTTTCCTCTTTGGGTGCCTTTGTCAATACAAAGTTCCCGTATATCTTTGCTTTCAGCTTCCAAGTATGACCATGCCGCAAATGCCCGTCATAGCTTGCAAGGCTTCGTTTAATCGCTTCAAAATCCATTTCCCCGGTGCGGTAGCGTTCCTTGAACGCCCGCAATCTGCGTTTTCTCGTTAAACTCAAGTTTCAGCCTTTCGGCTGCAAACTCCCGT
>CAZNUK010000070.1:0-10618 GCA_964576255.1 uncultured Butyrivibrio sp. | reverse complement strand
CTTGCCGGAATATTGGTTACTGTAATAATTCTTAAGAAAAGAGGAAATAATTAATTGATGGTAATTCATTAATTATTTTTCCTGTTAAAATTATATTAACATCTCTACTTTTAATTGTATATTACACAAGGTGCTTTTTGTAATACATAAAATGGCATTGTCGGTAGACAAATTTGAAAAATTATGTTTTAATAGAAATGTAAAAAAATGGTAAAAATGATGCTGTAGATAATATCCGGTAGTTTGGTCAAAAAAATTTAGTTTAACAGCTTTTTATTTTTACTTACGAAGGAAAGATAATATGAATATTACGTTAATTGAAAAAGAACATATCTTTGGATTAACCCTTCCTGAAAAAATAAAAGGAAGATATTGGATTACAGATATAGATGATAATTTGGAAGAAAGAAAATTGCTTAGTGTTGAAGCAGTAAATGGAAGTTGGGTTATTAGAAGTAATTCAATAGCAAAATTGTATTCAGGGAATAATAATTATTCGGATGAAATTTTATTAACAGATAATGCTTTTTACAGAGTTGAAATAGAGGATGTGCCTGATAAAGTTTATATTTATACAGAGTGTGAATCAGAATCTAGACAGCGATATGATAAATATCTTGTGAATAACGATACAGAAATAACAATAGGCAGAAATTCAGATAATATTATTTGCATACATAATAATTTAGTTTCTTCTAATCATGCAATTCTAAACTATGTATCCGGACAGTGGACTATTAGTGATGATAACAGCACTAATGGTACTTTTGTTAATAATGCCAGAATTTCAACAACTGTTCTAAATGTGGGGGATGTAGTGTACATTGTAGGTGTCAAGATTATTATAGGAAGTAATTTTATTGCAATTAATAATCCTGATAATCTGGTTAGTATTGACAAAAGAGTTTTAAAGGATTTTCTGATTGATAATACATACATTAACAATACCGTGAATGAAATAAATGACTCAGAGTTTTTTTATCGTTCTCCAAGATTTAAAAGAGATATTGCGTGTATGGAAATTAAAGTCGATGGCCCGCCACAGGCGGAGAGAGTTGAGAAAGTTCCTATGCCACTTTTAATTGGTCCTTCTCTTACAATGGGAATGGCATCCTTAACTTCTGGTGCATTTTCAGTTATGAATACATTGGAAAATGGTAATAAATTAATAACCGCAGCACCTACACTGGCAATGTCAGTTAGTATGTTGTTAGGAATGGTTATGTGGCCAATTTTAACCAAGAAACATGAAAAAAAGAATAAGCTTAAAGCAGAAAATGACAGACAGCGTAAATACAAAGAATACTTATTTTCTATTAAGGATTTAATATATAAGGAAGAACAGAAGCAAACGGAAATTTTATATGAAAATAATATCTGTACGGAAGATTGTGTTGCGAGAATAATCAATAGAGAGGCAACACTGTGGGAGCGTACAGGAGCACAGAATGATTTTCTTTTGGTAAGATTAGGACTCGGGGATGTGCCCCTTAATGCAAAAATAACATTCCCAGACAAGCGTTTTTCTATGATAACGGACAATCTTATTGCGGATATGTTTGCATTACAAAATGAAAGCAAGAACTTAACCAACGTTCCTATTACATACTCAATTAAGGATAATATTGTTGGCGGTGTGATAGGTGAAGATAAGACACTTGTTAAAAAGTTTATTATTGAAATGCTTGTAAAAATCATTGCTTTACACAGCTATGATGAAGTTAAAATAGTTATATTTGCAGATAAGAATGACCTTGAATATATAGAAGAATTTCGATGGGTTCCGCATATTTGGGATGCGGAAGAAAAAGTGCGTTTCTTTGCCACTGAACTTAAGGAAGCGAAAGAGATTTCTGCATATTTAGAAAAAGTTTTCTATGAAAGATGTGAACAAAGAAATAAAGAACAGGTTTTACCACACTATGTAATATTTAATTTTAACAAAGAAATTTCTGAAAAAGTTGAAATATATGAAAAAATTCTGTGTCAAAAAGAAAATTGCGGATTCAGCGTTATAAACGTTTATGATGAGTTTAAAAACCTTCCAAAAGAAACATCTAAAGTTATAGAAATTAACGAGGATTATTCAAAGTTATATGATAAGGATGATATAACGGGAAACGCAATCAAATTTAATGCTGACGTTGATATGGAAACAGATGTTAATGTTATTACTAGAGCTATTGCAAGCATTAAATTAGATAATTCGGGAAATAAGTATTCATTACCTGATATGCTTACATTTCTTGATATGTTTGAAGCTGGCAATATAGAACATCTTAATCCTTTAATGAGATGGAAAGAAAATGATCCAACACAGTCTTTGTCTGCACCTATTGGTGTGGATACTATGGGAGAAAAATTCACTTTGGATTTACATGAGAAGTTCCAAGGTCCACATGGACTTGTTGCCGGTATGACAGGTTCCGGTAAGAGTGAATTCATCATTACATATATCTTGTCTATGGCAGTTAATTATCATCCTGATGAAGTTGCGTTTATTCTTATAGACTATAAGGGCGGTGGACTTACAGGTGCTTTTGAAAATAAAGACCTTGGAGTTAAGCTTCCACATCTTGCAGGTACAATCACGAATTTGGATGGCGCAGCTGTTAAACGTTCTCTTATCTCTATTCAAAGTGAGTTGAGAAGAAGACAGGCAATATTCAATGATGCCAGAAGAATTGCAAATGAAGGAACAATGGATATCTATAAATATCAGAAGTTATACAGAAATAAAATTGTTGATATTCCTGTTCCTCATCTGTTCATTATTTCGGATGAGTTTGCGGAGCTTAAGACACAGCAACCTGAATTCATGGAACAGCTTATCAGTGCTGCACGTATTGGACGAAGCCTTGGAGTACATCTTATTCTTGCAACACAGAAGCCAAATGGTGTTGTGGATGATCAGATTTGGAGTAATACAAGGTTTAGAGTGTGTCTTAAGGTTCAGGAAAAGGCAGATAGTAATGACATGATTAAAAGGCCGGATGCTGCTGAATTATCTAATACAGGAAGATTTTACTTACAGGTAGGTTTTAATGAATTGTTTGCAATGGGACAGTCTGCATGGTGTGGGGCACCATATTATGAACAGGCTGTTGCAGAAACAAAACCAAATGTAATTGAGGTTATAAGCAATACAGGAGCATCAATTAAAGAATTAAAGCAAAAGCCAAAAGGCGAGGTTGCCACATCTAAAATTAAACAGATAGTTGGTATCGTTAAGTATTTATCAGATTTGGCGGCGGAGGAAAATATAAATGTAAGACCTTTGTGGAAAGAGCCAATCCCTCCTGTAATTTATATTGAGGAAGTTGAAGAAAAATATAACATCAAAGAAGAGGACAAACACATTTTGGCTCCTTTGGTGGGCGAAATTGATGATCCATTTAATCAGAGTCAGTTCGAATTTAAATTACCTCTGACAGAAGGCGGAAATACTATTATATATGGAACTGCTGGAAGTGGAAAATTGTCATTTATAACAACTGTGATTTATAATATAATTAAGAATCATAGTCCTGAATATGCAAATTTATACATTTTGGATTTCGGTTCTGAAACATTAAAGATGTTTGAAAAAGCACCTCATGTAGGAGGGGTAGTGCTTTCTTCGGAAAGGGAGAGAGTTATTAACCTTCTTAAAATGTTGAAGACTGAGATTGCAGAGCGAAAAAAACTGTTCGTAGAGTATGGCGGAGATTATATGTCTTACATAAAGTTTTCAGGCAATGTGTGTCCGAACATAGTGGTTGTAATTAATAATTATGCTGTTTTTGCAGAAATGTATGAAGATTGTGATGAGATTGTTTCATATATCACCAGAGAAGGTAGTAAGTATGGTGTGTATTTTGTTCTGACTGCTACAAATACAGGTTCAGTAAGATACAGATTGGTACAAAACTTTAAGAATTTATATGTATTGCATATGAATGACAGAACAGACTACGCTGCAATTCTAGGCCCTACAGAAGGTGTGTATCCATCTGATTATAAGGGCAGAGGACTTGTAAAAATGGAACATACATATGAATTTCAGACAGCCTTTGTCGCTTCAGAGGACAGTATTCTTAATAAAGTTAAAACATTGATAGAGATGCTTAACACAAAAGAGCACCACAATGTCGCAAGGAAAATACCGGTATTGCCTGAGCATGTTAATATTGAATATTTGGATGATTATAGCTATACACTTGATAAATTTCCAATGGGTGTTGATAAGAAAACTCTTGACCTTATTGAGTTTAATTTATCATCTAATTATATCTCCTTTGTACTGGCGGATGATGTTGACAAGACTTTATCATATGCACAGGGAATGGCAGAGGCTTTAACATTAAAGAATTTGGCAAGAACTGTTGTTATTGATTCTACCGGTCAATTTATAGAAGATGCTGAAAAAAATTATACATATATTAATTCTGATTTTGAAAATGCTGTGGTCGATATGTTTAATGACACGGTAAGAAGACACAAGTTATTTAAAGAAAATGGTAATGTCGATTCGGAAGAACATGTTGTATATGTTATAGCATCAATTAGTAAGCTTTTGCAGGCTTTGTCAGCTGATGGTCAGGATAAGTTAAAGGTAACATTAGCTAAAGGAAAGTCGGAACTTAAGGTTTCATTTGTTATCGCTGAAGAAGGCTCAATTATTTCTAAGATGACATTTGATGAATGGTACAAAAATCATTGCTCTAATGTATCCGGTGTATGGATTGGAGATGGTAGCTCAGAACAGTATGTACTTAAAATTACCAAAATTAACAGCGAGCTGTATCAAGAATTTGGTGATGAATTTGGTGTGTATATATCAAAGGGCAAATATCGTATCATTAAAACTTTAGTATCAAAATTTCAGAAGGAGGAATAACGAAAATGGATAATATTATTGTTGAAGTATTCCTACCTGCGAATAGTCGAAAATACGATATTCGTATTTCAAGAGATATGTTGATTTCTGAGGTTACCGAAATGATATCGGAGGTTATAACAGAATTGGCATATGGACAGTTTAAAGGTGATGCAAATACAGTATTATGTAATGCAGAAACCGGAGAAATTCTAAATATTAACTTATCAGCCGGAGAACAAGGTGTTTCCAATGGTTCCAAGCTGATGTTAATATAAATAAACTAACGAAAGGAGATGGGTTTAATGGCAAGAGGACAGATTATTGTTGAAACAACACAGCTCGACACAGCAGCAGGTAAGGTAGAAGAATTAGCAACTAATTATTTCGAAGAGTATACCAAACTCTATGAATTGGTTACAGAACTTCAGAATGCATGGGCTGGTGCTGATAACACAGCGTACACTAATCAGATTAATGAATTCAAGGATGATTTCCAGAGAATGAAAAATCTTATGGATGATTATGCACAGTTCTTAAGAGAAACAGCAGCGAAGTATCGTTCTGTACAGGAAGAAATTAAGACCGGTGCACAGAAACTTCAGATTGATGCGTAAATGAAAGGAGTAAGAAGAGATGGCAGACATTAAAATTACATTTGCCGAGGTTACAGCTAAGGCTCAGGCAATTCATACTTGTAATGAGAATTTAAATCAGGCTTTAACTGATATAAAGTCTAATATTACAAGCCTTGATGCACAGTGGACATCTGATGCATCAGATACTATTAGAAGTAAAATTTCTAATATGCAGAACAAGTTTAATACATATTATTCTGTAATTGAATCATATGTAACCTTCTTGAATGATACAGTAACTAAGTATCAGGATACAGAAGCAACTATTAACACAAATGCAAGTGCATTTGAATAAGCAGGTTTATAAGGGAGGAGTAATAATACTCCTCCCGATAAATAAAAAGAAAAAGAGAGGAAATGAAAATGGGTCAGGGTCAAATTATCGTTGAAACAGCTGAACTTGAAAGTGCAGCACTTAAAATTGAAAATTTAACTAGTCAGTATCATAATGATTATACAGAATTATATTCGCTTGTAGATTCACTTAATGATTTAGGAGCTTGGCAGGGTGCAGATAATGTTGCATTTGTTAACCAAATTAAAGAATTTAAAAACGATTTTGAAAGAATGGAACAATTAATGAAAGATTATTCAGGTTTTTTAAGAAAGACAGCATCAGGATATAAAACTACACAAGGATACATTACAAGTCAGGCTAATAAAAACCTAAAAACAACAGTTTAAGTTTGGAGGAATAAAATGTACAAAGGTATAAAAAGGATAATAAGCGTACTTGTTATTGTAGCATTAATGGCTCCATATATCAGTGGATGTGTAAATAATAAAAATGCTAATGCTGAAGTGCAAGCGGCAGATTATATAACAAGGGCAGAATGGGTTACCATTTTGGGTAAAACATTTGGTATGGATACCCCAGTGGAGACAGAGTGTGTTTATACAGATGTTGAGGAAAATACAGAATTATTTAATTATGTTCAGGCATGTTATGAATGGGGTGTCTTATCAACAGGTACGGACAAATTCAAACCGGATGATATTGCAACAGTGGGATTTGTTGTAACATCATCAGTTCTTGCTGCAGAGTTAGATTACTCAAAATATGCTACAAGTGACGATGTAAAAGAAAGCATTATTAATTGTGCAGATAAAACAGGTTTGCTTGCAGGTATAACTTATGATGAAAAAGTATTAAGTCAGGGTATTGATATTGTCAGTGCAGCAGTTATTGCTGACACTGCAAAAGGATTGTATTCAGCAGCTAATGGTGAAGAAAAGTGTGAAATAACATACGCGGAAGGCGTGGTGGATTTATCTACAATTGAAGAAAATATAGAAGTTTCAGATGAAGGCAAAATGGTTATTGATGAGATTTTTGCAGCAGATTTTGAAGTAGGAGACGTAATTGTGTTGCCACCATCCGAGGAGTATCCTACAGGTAGGGCTGTCAAGGTAGACTCTATTACAGTTAATCCTGATGGAACATATGATATTCAGACTGTCGAACCGGAATTCTATGAAGTTTTCGAAGAGCTTGATGTTGTAACTTCGGTTGAAGCTTTACCTGAACATTTTACACCTGTTGAAGGTGTAACCGTAATTGAGGAAGATGATACGGAGACAATGGCGGCAGTAATGCCGGAAGCTACATTTTCTACACTTGAAAATGGTGGAAATTCTGCTGAAGCTGAACAGATGAAAAAGGCGGAATTTACTGCGGGCAAAACTTTGAAATTGGAAGTTGGGCTTGATAGTGATGGAAAATTAACTTTTTCAAAAGAGCAGAGTATGTCAATAAATGATTTTGAAACAATCACTACTAAAGTAGGTCTTTCAAATAAAATAACTGAATTTGACGAAGGTTTTTTAAGTACCATGGAAAAAGTAGGCGTAAAATCTTTTGGACAAATTAAAGGGGATGAAATTGACGAAATTCTTAAAGCATATGAAAAAGATGATATCAATCAAGAAGAATTAAGGGAAAAGTTATCAGAAAAAGTTGGTACTACAGAAGGAGAGCGGTTAAATGTTACAACGGTGGATGCTAAATATTCTACCGGATGGGAAATTAAAGGTACTTTAGAAGTAGAAACAGATGTTGATGTAGTATGTAAGGTTAGTGCAGGTTTTATTTATGTTTCGTTAGATAGTTATGCAGTTGAGGTTAATACAAATGCAGCATTATCATTGTCACTTGAAGGAAAACTTGAAGGTGATTTTACTATAGGAACATATAACATTCCGGTTGGTTCAACAGGTATATCTGTTAAACTTAGATTAGGTCTTTTTGTTGAACTTAATGGTTCAATCACGCTCAAAGTCGATTTGGAATCAAATAATAAATTTGAATATGATGGAGATAAGACAAAAAAGACATGTACTAATGATATTGGTGCAGGTGTAGAGGCAAGTGTGGAAATACAAGCAGGTCCGATGTTTACTGTATCGATTGCTGCACTTGGTTTTGATATTATGGATGTTCAGTTAAAAGCAGCTGTATTAATTAAGGCTGAAGCGGGATTGTTTTTAAGGAAAGAGATAACACAAGAAGATAATAAATTTTTAATAAAACCTTATTTACAATTGACATCATCTGTCAGTGGGTATGCACCTATAATAACTTTGGAAATTGGAACAGGTGACTGTTTGTTAGGAAAACTTGGGTTGAGCAAAGAATGGGAATTAGTAGGAGAAGAAGATGCTAAAGAACTTTTCAAAATTGATTTTGGTGAAGGCGAAGAAGGATATAAGCATTATTTTGATACTATAACGATAATTATTAATGAGGAGCCAACCACCGAAGAACCTACTACCGAAGATTCAACCACCAAAGAATCAACTTCAGAAAATGTGACCAAAGAAGATACAACTTTAGAAAATCCAACAACTGAGGATGAAACAGTATCTCGTGAAGATATTGGTAATAATGATACCGGTATCATTTCTCTTACAACATTTGCTGAGATACTTTCAGTAGGAGATAAGTATACTGTTGGAGTTGAATCACTTCCACAGGGATATGTATTTACTGATCTTGTGTGGAGCTCAGACAACACAGCTTGTGCAACTGTAAATAGCAATGGTGTAGTAACAGCAGTAAGCTCAGACTCAGCAATCATTACAGTAACCACATCAGATGGTAAGTACAAAGCTAGTGTTACAATTTTAGTAGAATAATTAAAAGGATTTGTTGTTATGGAGTTTAATATTAATGATATAAATGCAAAAGTTAATAATCTTAATATACAGGCAGATAATATAAGTGGCTTCAAAACCACAGTTAATACCTATAAAAGTTCTCTTAATACATATTGGTCTTCTTTAGAATCAGGATGCGTTGATAGAAAATTATCATCTCTGTGTACTAAATTGGGCTTGATTAAGAGTGCAATTAATGGAGTTGCCGGAGATATTTCCATAGCTGCAAATGAAGTAATGGAGGAGAGGCGTGCTGCCGAAGAGGCGGCACGCATAGCCTCTGAAAAAGAAAAGGAGGGAGAAGGTTATGAAGATTAATTTGGTGTCTTTAAAAGAAGAAAATGATAAGTTGCCGAATAATATTTCACAATTACATAGTTATATTAGCACTATCAATAATATTAAAAATTCCCTTCCGTTAGAAGTGGCGAATAAAAAGGATATATATTATAGGTTAAATGATATAATCAGGGATTTAGAAAAAATTGAAGATGATATTTGGTTAATAAAGAGATTTGTAGGAGTCTCTATTGACAGATACGAAAGATTAGAACAGGAGCTTTTGTTTGAGGCAAACAAAAGATTTAAATAAATGAAAGGATATATGAATATGGAGTTAATGGCGATAGCGAATTTGATCGAAGAGTTACCATATATCTTATCAAACGCTACGTTTGGAGTTGTCTATTTAATAATATGGTATATTATATCTGGGTTAATGTTATTTGTGTATATTTGTGAAAAAAATAGATTTAGCAAAAAAACTGCTATACTGTAATGGGTACAATTTCACATATTGAATGTAATTTTGTTTTTCATCATTTGTATCATCTGAACCAATATGGAAATTATGAAGGTAAAACAGTTAACGTAGACAGGGTTCCAGACCATGAAAGTTTAGTTCCTGTAGTAATTAAGGCACCAGGAACAATCCGATATAAGCCTGTATATACATATATGCTTAATGGCGAAATGAAGACCTATACTGAGCGAAATGAAAAATTTTATAATAAATTCAAAAGAAAAGAATATTATAAAGGTGTTGTTAAAGAATTAAGAATAACAAAGGAAGAAAATGATGTACATGTCGTTGGCTCTGGATTTGGGTTGTTTTCTATAGGTGTGCCTATATTTTTGCTTATTCTTGGAATTGTGCAAACTGCAGGATTAATTATATTAATTTCTAATGGCATTTGGACCTTTGCATAGTATGAGATGTAAAAATTAAAAAAATTAATAATATTGAAAAGGATTTATGAAATGGATATTGAGGTAGTTGCAATCGTAGTAAGTGATGCACCATATGGTGTATTTGGCATTATATACTTATTAATCTGGTATGGTATTGTTGGTATATTTTTATACAGTTCTATAAATGATTTTATAAAATTTAGTAAGAAAAACTGTTATGTAGTGATGGGAAGAGTTTCCCATATTGAATGCAGATTGGCATATCATTCAAAATATGATTTAAACAAGTATGGAAGCAGAATGATTATTGTTGACAGGGTTCCGGACCATGAAAGCTTGGTTCCTATGAATAAACCAGCAGCAGGAACGATTTGGTATAGGCCTGTGTATTCATATAGTTTTAATGGGGAAGATAAAACATTAACAGAAATAAATGGCAAGCCGTATAGTGAATTTAAAAGAAATAAATTTTATAAAGGTGCACCGGTAGAGATTAGAATATCAAAAATTGATAATGAAGCATATGCACCAGCAGGAAAAAGAAATTCGTCTTTTATAGTATTACCAATAATCTTTCTAATTCTTGGAATTGCACAGACTGTTGGATTTGTGTTTTTATTGGTAAATGGTATATGGTCTTTTGTATAGAAGGAGAATGGATATATGAAAATGGATATAATGTGTATTATGAATTTTGCTTTGAAGATAACATATGCAAAGGATGCACCATATGCAGCATTTGGTATCGTATACCTGATAATATGGTATTTGATTT
>CAZNUK010000069.1:0-10956 GCA_964576255.1 uncultured Butyrivibrio sp. | reverse complement strand
GCAATATGGACTAGATCCTTAGTCTAGCGCGTATGCCAATTCCGCCACGACTGCTAATTAGGTGATGTCTCAGACACCGAGAAAAATAATACCACATTATTTTGAAAAAAGCAATACTATTTTTCAAAAAAATGCAGTTGATGGGACTTGAACCCACACCCACGTAAGTGGACATGAACCTGAATCATGCGCGTATGCCAATTCCGCCACAACTGCAAGCTTATTAATAATACCATTACATACCAAAGGTGTCAAGAAGTAAATTCTCTGAACCATACCACGTTAAATAAAAAAGGAGGGCAGCCTTACGTATAAGGCTGCCGGATAGGAATGAAGAAAAAGGATAAATCTTTTTCTTTTGGTTTGGTACAAGTTAAGTATAGCTATAAAGTATGTCCAAATTATGTTCTCTTTCTTAAATAAAAATAAAGTTTATTAATTTTTTATTGATTATTAATCCGGTCTGCAAGATTCATCAAATAGTCCCATCTCTCCATTTTGGCTTCAAGCGTAGCTGTCACTTCCTCCTGCTCCCTGGTTAATTCGTTCAGCTTTACAAAATCCCTTGCGTAAGTGTTCATATCCTTATCAATTTCAGCAAGACGATTTTCCAATGCTTCAATCTCATCCTCAATAACATTGTATTCCTGCTGTTCCTTGTAGGTGAATTTAAGCTTATGCTCCCTTGGTTTGACATTGACAGAGCCGGAATTCTTCGGTGCTTCTGTACGCAGTTCGTAATTTTCTGACTCAACACTTTTTACAAGCATATAATCGGAAAAGCTTCCCTCATACTGACGAATAGCGCCACCCTCCTCAAAGGCAAAAGTGCGCTTCGTAGTTCTGTCCAAAAAGAATCTGTCATGACTGACTATGATAACAATTCCATCAAAGCCGTCCAGATAATCTTCCAGAATTCCAAGTGTAGAAATATCCAAATCATTAGTCGGCTCATCCATCACAAGCACATTCGGCGCCTCCATAAGCACACGCAACAGATTAAGTCTTCGCTTCTCTCCGCCGGATAGATTCTTGATGAGAGAATACTGCTCCTTAGGTGAAAACAAAAACTTCTCCAGCATCTGTGATGCACTGGCTTCCCCATCCACTGTTTTGACATATTCCGCGGTGTTACGGATGTAGTCAATCACACGCAGCTCCGGGTTCATATATTTCAGCCCGTCGGCAGGATTATTGGAAATCTCCTGGGCATAGTAACCTATTTTTACAGTCTGTCCAACCACAACTTCACCGGCTACGGGTGTAATTTCCCCAAGAATAATTTTCATCAAAGTGGTTTTGCCACAACCGTTGCTTCCCACAAATCCCACTCTGTCACCTTTTAGGAAAATATAGCTAAAGTCCTTAATCAGCTGTTGTTTGTCATATCCAAAGGAAATATTATTAAGCTCCACTGTAGTTCTTCCAAGTCTTGTTGACACCGAGCCCATCTCAATGCTCTGCGAAACCTCAGGACGCTTTCTATTCTTAAGCTCCTCATATCGCTCAAGTCTGGCTTTTTGCTTGGTAGAACGGGCTTTGGCACCACGCATAACCCATTTGCGCTCATTACGCAACAGATTTGCCTTCTTAGCGTCAGTAGCAAGCTCCATTTCCTCTCTTTGAAGCTTCAATTCCAGAAATCCGGAATAATTAGTTTTATAGCTGTATATTTTCCCCTTATCAATTTCAACAATTCGTGTAACCACACTGTCAAGAAAATATCTGTCATGGGTAACCATTAGCACCGCACCACGATACTCTCTCAAATAGCCCTCCAGCCACTCCGTCATATAGTTATCCAGATGGTTCGTCGGCTCATCAAGTATCAGCAAATCCGCCGGCAGTAAAAGTGTCCTTATAAGAGCAATTTTCTTCTTCTGTCCCCCGGATAACTGTTCAACCGACTGAGTGTAGTCGGAAATCCCAAGAATATTAAGCATAGATTTAGCTTTGGCCTCAAGCCCCCATATATCATCTTCCTTAATTCCAAATGTTATATATTCCAAAATTTTCTGACCGCTTTTAAAATTCTCCTGCTGCCTTAGAAATGAAATTACAGTATTGTTGGCAAAAGTAATTATTCCACTATCCGGATTTTCTTCCCCCGACATAATACGCAAAAGGGTGGACTTACCAGTGCCATTCACACCAATAATTCCAACCTTCTCACCTTCATCCATATAAAAAGAAGCATCTTCAAATAATTTGCGCTCTGAATAAGATATTGTAAGCCCCTCTGCTGTAAGTAAATTCATATTCGCTCCTACTTAATGAAATTAAAATATATAAAAATCGCCGCCACAACAACCACGACTGCTACTGCAATTGTCACAACAAGTCCGGTATATCTCTTTGGCTCAACAACTTTATCTTCGATATTTTCTGAAATACCAATCGCCATACGGTCGATAGTATTTCTGTCCCACATAAGAATTCCTTCCTTCTCTCCCAGCTTCTTGGCACCTGAGATAAAAGAACTGTTAGTTACAAAAACAGCATAATCAAATCTGGAACTCTTATAGGCATCCCTAAGAACAGCCATCTTTTTCTCACTTATCGCTTCAATGTCGTACAGGCATCTAAAGCAATAGGTCTTACCATCCTTAGACGCAGTTATATCAATACCACTATCTCCACCAGTCTCCTTAACCTCTACATAATCAAGACATCTAAGAAGCTTGGCAATAACGTGTACAAAATTATCAGAATTATTAATCTTCATGGATACTCCTCCGTAAAAACTATATATGAAAAGTATACCATATTACAGGCTTTTCGTACACAATTTTATTGACTATATTTTATATAAATTGTATTATAAATTTAGAATATTTTTTATTATTGTGCAAAAATGAGGTGAATACTTTGGCAGATAAAAATGAAACATTAGTATTTCAGAAAAACGATATAATATGTGCCTTTGGAGAAGACATTGATAAAATTTATATGTTAATCCGAGGCAAAGTTACAGCATATGCCCAGTATGGCAGTTTTACTATGGGAGCAGGCTCCATTGTATGTCTTACGGACAGCTATTTTGGCATTTCCGTATTTAATTATGTTGCAGAAGAAGAAACTGTTCTTTTGCCTGTTAACATCAAGGGAATTGCCGACGTTGCAGGTATCTGCGCCATATATAAGGACCAATTATCCATACTGTGCAACAACGAACGTAAGTACATAATGGAATTAATTCGTAATTATCTAACCCTAATCGTTAAATGCCGCAAAAGAGACCCGGAATTCATTCTTGACAACCGCATTAACAAATGGGAACTGGACAAGTATAACAGCATCGCTAATTTACCGGATGCAATTTTCAGCAGCTACTATTCTTCCTCCCCTGCCATTGCAGTTGCTTTCTTAATTGAAACCGCACGTTTCGCCATTAAGATTAATGATGCATCCCTTGAAATGGCTGACTATTTAAACATAAATCTTGATTATGTTCCGCCCAAAAAGGAAGAAGAGACACCTAAGGAAATCAAACCAGAACATACTGACGAAGATTATGCAATTTATGAGGAAGAGGTTTCAACTATACTTAAAGATTCCTTGAAAAAAATCCTTATATACAGCCGTATGAAGCCAAATGAGCAGGAAGAATTTTATAATTTAATTACAACCTTCAAAAAACTCCCTGACAAGCTTAGTCAGGATGAATCTGTTAGACGAATCCGCAAAAGTATTATTAATGGATTCTACGAGCTGTATTACTGGGTATTTAAGGCATCCTTAGATGATGACAACCTGCCTTTATACATTAACTTATTCCTGCATTTTGGTTTTATCGACGAGGAGCTTATCAGTATCAAAAACCAGATCGAGCTTTTTAAGCTTAGTCAGGACATTGAGGAAAAATGCAACATCAGCCATGTGTATACAATTTACAACTGGCTCAAGCATATCGTGTGGAATGAAAAAGAGCCATCCAAAAACGCCCTTGACCAGTCCTATTATGAATATGTCAGAGAACAATGTCGCACCGGCAAAATGAAAATATCAGAAGCTGATGCCCTTGCCGACTCTGATATGAAGCTAAAATTTGAAATATCCAATATGTTTTCTCAGGCTCACCGAATGACCTATGGACGGGCAAGTTCTTTTGTGCCAATTCTTATGGAAGAAAACATTTATAAGTCACTGAATTCAAGCTTATTAACCGGAGATGACATTATTAATGCAATCAACTACGCAAGGCAGATTGATTTTTCTCTGTTTTTCCGTACAATTGTGTACTCCAACGAGATTATTGGACTTCCTAAGGAATACATATACAAAGAAGTGTTGCCTGACGTAATTCTTATGCCGGGACTTGGAACTATGGGTTCAATGTGGCAGGAAATTGAGGGTCGTCACCGTGACTCTTCCGCCCGCATGATGTTTCCTATTTTGTGTAACGCAGACATTAATTCAATTGCCCTTAATGTGTTTGGTAAATATCGTTGGGAATTATGCAAAAGAATTCAGGGTGCCTATTGGAACAACCTTTCGGAAAAATCCCTTACTGCCGAATATTATGATTATTTACAATTCTACAGAAAGAATCGCGACCTCTCTGACGCCGCCAAAGAAAAGCTCAAAAGTTCAATGATTAACTGTCGCAATAACTTCACCGAAGTTTTTGCCAAGGATTATGAACAGTGGGTACTGTATGAGTCCAAGGGAATCGCCAAGTTAAACAAAGTGTCACGTATTATTTTGGGTAAGTATTGTCCTTTCAACACTGACATCCGGGAAAGCCTCAAAAGCAACCCCGCCTACAACGACGCAATAGAAGCCTATGAGCGCTATCGTGCCTCACAGAAAAAGCATTTTGACCTTCTCGCCAAATCCCTCGTTGCCAAAGGCCACGACATACCGGATGAAATCAGAGAATCCATCGCTTATTTAAAGAGATAAGACTCTTTCTTACAATTATAAAACAATCGGCGGTCAGAACTTGACCACCGATTATTTTATTAATTCGATATTCTCTGCCTCAAACGTTCAATCTCAGCTTTAAGTTGTTCATTCTCTAATTCAAGTCTTTTTTTCTCTGCTTCTTTCTCTGCTTCTACCTCTGCCATCTTTGCTTCGGCTTGCGCCTTCTCTGCTTCTACCTCTGCCATCTTTGCTTCGGCTTGTGCCTTTACCAACGCCATCTCTGCTTCAAGTTCTTCCATCTCCGCCTGAAGTCTTTCCTTCTCCTCTTTGATAAAGGCCTCAAATGCAATCGATTCCTCTCGCGCTCTACACATATCGCGAACAGATTCTTCTTCGTTATACTCATACATCATATTAACCGCTGACTGCATAGCTGCATCATCACCTGCACACATCTTTAATTCCTCCCACGTGGTAGATTTAAACAGCCTTGCCCACTTGTCAATCTTGTACTGCTTATCTTCATCAACAGCAAGCTCTGTATGATTCAATTCTACCACTTTGAGCAAAAATTTACTACTGTATATTTTGTGTGTTTTAATATTACTTAACATATATGTGGCGCAGAATTCTGGTTCCTCTGGAAACAGTGTAAAATCTATAAAACCTATATGTATTGCACTTCGTACATTCCTATAATCCTCGCCCTTATTCAAATTATCAAAACTTCGACACAGATAACTCAGCGAACGTTCCGACCAATTCCCCCTGTTCAATATCTGCATCTCAAGATTAATAATAGTATCATTATTAAATTTAATCTTTAAATCCAGATAAAAATTCTTAGAGTCAAAGCTCTTACCAATTTCCAAAGGATTACACACCTCTATCTCTTTAATTTCATCTTCCTTCAAATGTAGTACCGCACATAAAAGACCTTTAAGCGCTACCATATCCTTTTGAAAAACAAAATGAAACATACAGTCATTGGTAAAACCAAATGGGATAGGACCTGTTGCATTAATTAAATTACTATTAGTTGCGTTCATAAGCATTCCTCCATTACATTTATTTGAAAGAATACGCCTTATATTGATTTTTTTCAATGCTATAAATTACCAAATTTCTAAGGAAAATTTCTGTAATTTTAACGTGTCAGGTTTTGCAGTTTAGTATGGTAAAGTGGTTTTTAGAAAAAAGAGTCCGCTTGCGGACTCTTGCACTGAGCGCGGTCGCAAAGCGATATCTTCCTTCTACGCGCGATTGTTCATCCAAAGCAAAAAAATAAGCCAAGCGAAATAGCCTGGCTTATATTAGCTCCCCGAGTAGGGCTCGAACCTACAACACCACGGTTAACAGCCGTGTGCTCTACCATTGAGCTATCAGGGAATCTACTGACAGCGTTAATAATACCATAGTAGATAATTATTTGCAATATTATTTTATGAAATTTCAGAAATTTTATTCACGAAATATTTTTTTTGTAAAAAAAGGAACCTACTAGATTGTAGATTCCTTAAATTATACGCTAAAAACTACGCCTGCCCTGCATAATCAAGGGCATCATATACCTTATTCTTGACAAATTATACTGTTTCATTTAACAAATTTTCTGCTTGTTCATTATTCATTCCAAATTCTGATATCAGATTCTCCAATATCATATCATCGGAAATTCCTAACTTACGGAAACAGCGAATAAGAGAAATCCTACCCTCTGTAAGTCCTTTTTCTATTCCTTTTTGTATTCCTTTTTCCATGGCTCTGGCTTCAATTCCATCTGCTAAATTACACATATTTCTCATCCTCTAATTCCACAGAAGTGTCTATATCATACTCTTGCCTTAAAACTTGCTTCTTGTCTTTCACTTTGTGTATTTCTGGAACACCTTCAATACACTCTCGGATTTCTTCAATGGTGCATTCGTTATAAACATCAATGGTGTACTTCATAATCCATGCAAGTATGGTCTTATCGCTTAAAAGCTTAATAATCGCCGTATTACACTTTAATTTGTCTGCTTCTACTCCATCTAAAATCCGACCAAGGTTGGTTTTAACCTTCATTGTAAATTCTCCTTTCTCTGTTTTAATCAATAAACAGAGAAAGCGCTTTTACAATTGTATTATATGCTTTTTAGTGTCCTTTTGCAATATTGGGCTCACCAGAAAGGGAGGCACTTTATCTGTTTATTACTCAATAACTGCTAGATTCCGGTGAATAACCTTGAAAAAACTCAATTGATATTAAGATGATAGAATCTATGTAGTGATTGTAGAATTATCATACTACCAATACATTGATAAAGGCAAATTAAGTTTTTATAAACTTTCTTAAGAATTTATAAAGCAATATTTCATCCATAAATAGAAGAAAGGGATTTACAAACTAAATTGCAAATCCCTTGAAAACAAGTTTATTTCATAATAAATCTTATTCTGTTACTTTCTTCTTAGCAGCGATAATTGCTACTGAAGCTGCAAGCATAACTGCTACACATACTAATGCGATAGCTGCTGTTCTACCAGAGCTGTTATCGTTAACATTAGAATTATTATTTCCACCGCTGTTAGCTGAAGTTGGCTCACCATTAGCTGCTGTTGTTGTTGTGTTAGCTGCTGTTGTTGTGTCATTAGCTGCTGTTGTTGTGTCATTAGCTGCTGTTGTTGGGTTTGTACCTGCGTTTGTTGAAGGCAACTCATCATCAACTGTAACAGTAAAATCAGATGCTACCTTAATATAAATAACTCCTGTCTCTACAGAAATACCTGTAATATCACCAGTCTGTTCTCCACCGCCATTAACAATACCACTAATTGCAGTTACACTTTCTTCAACCTCAATTTCACCAACATACATTCCATCTTCTTCTGCTAAAGTAATTCCAGGCCAACCAGGTGTTCCCTGCAAACCTGTATTCCAATGATGGAAATTAACTGTATCCCAAGTAATAGCATCATCTAACTCAACATACACATCAACTGTAACCTTTGTTAAACCTGCATCCGGATCTTGTGTTGGAGCAGCTGCGCTACCATATGTAACAACAGGATCTCCCTGTGCTGGAATTTCAATATAGATATCTGCCTTATCAACTGCAATTCCTAAAATATCACCAGTTTGTCCGCTAGAATTCTTAATAATACAATTAAGAGCACTAGAACATGTAAGGTTAGATATTGTCCATGTTCCATTACCACTATTGGTCATCTCTGGAGCAGCATCCCAAGCTCCTGTTTCATATCCGCCCCATGAATGAAAGTAAAGCTTATTACTCTCTCCTGCTGCCATTGTTGTAGCACCTTCACCGCTTACAGTAACATTTACAACTGTTGCTGCACTTGCTGTAACTGTAAGTGTTCCAACTACCATAACCATTGCTAATAAAGCAACGATTGCTTTCTTAAAATTCTTCATTTTAAAGTTCCTTTCTCTCTTTTTATTTTTTTAATTAAGGCTCTTCGCCATTAACCCATATTTTTCCCTTAATCAAAGGAAAAAGGGGAATTCAGAAGAATTCCCCTAAATGTACCTAAATTAATTATTCAGCTACTGTTCTTCTCTTAGCGAAAACAACGATTCCTACCATAGATACAACTGCGATAGCTGCAACTACAACTGGAGCAGAAACACCTGTGCTAGTATCAGCTGCAGCTGCTACTGTAACAGCGTCTGTTCCATCCCAATGTGTAGCATCTTCACCAGCAACAACCTTAGATGTGTCAACTGTGAATACATACTTTCCATCTGCAGGAACTTCATATGAGAAGTTTCCACCAGCCTGGCTTCCGCCTGGGTTGATTTCATCTGCCCATGAATCCTGAAGTGTGAACTTGTACTCTGTTGTTCCAGCTGTTAATTCAACTTCATATGTGTACACACCATTTGATCCAGTCATCTCAACGAATCCCCAATCAGTAGATGCACCAACGAAGTAAAGCTTACCACCATCTGTATAAGTGTCACCGTCAGCCTTAGCTGCTACTGTAAGCATTCCAAGTGCCATTGTCATTGCTAATAAAGCAACGATAGTTTTTTTGAATTTCTTCATGTTTTCAATCCTCTCTTTTTTTAAATTTCTCTGTCTTTCAACATAGGTATATTTTACTAAATTTAAATTTAAATCTCCATATCAATTTTTATAGATTGGGGCAATCGTAGAAATTTGATATTTGGCATTTCTATCGACAAATATAGTCATAAAAACATAGCCATATATACCGGCAAATGTATTATGCCATTTTTAACAATGACATCCTTGGCATAAATAATATACGAATCACCAATTTTATCAGAGAATTTGCTTTTAAACTTATCAAGCGATGAATGAGATGTGTAATTATTGGATTTTACTTCAATTGGACATATTTTTTTACCCTTTTTAATCAGAAAATCTATCTCTAAATTATTTTCTCTTTTTTCATTGTCATGGCGAGAATAGAAGAACATCTTATGTCCATTAGTTCTTAACATCTGAGCAACTACATTTTCCACAATCATACCTTCATTGATATTCAATTTATCGAACAGAATTGCTCGATACAATTCATTATCTGTATACGCTCCATCCATAAAGGTATGTGTTACCAGAAGACCGGTATCCATCATATAACATTTTTGTGTTGTGTTATCTTCACTTATTGCCAATCCCACACTCGGTTCAGTAGCATTAAAACATGTATTTACAATCATCGCTTCATTCAACCAAAGAAACGCTTCTTCATAAGTTCTATATCTAGCCTCTTTGCTAATTGAAGATAATGTGTACTTTTTTTCTTTTTTAGATAGTTGTCCCGGTATACCATCAAAAACCGAAAAAACTTTTTTCTCATATCCTTCTGCAAATTTTGACACATCATCTCGATATAGTTTAAGAATTCGTCTTTTAATAACTTCAGACTGTTCAAAGTTTTTACCATCCAAAAAGGCAATTACAGATTGTGGCATACCTCCAACAAGCATATATTGCCTAAAATCATTCATCACTTTTCTGTGCAATGTCTGCCCCAAAGGTGTCATTGTTTCATAGCATTGCTTAAGTAGTGCACCTGTAGCATCATCACCCATTGCCCACAGAAACTCTTCAAAATCAAGGGGAAACATTTCAATATGTTCTTCTTCAGATGGAATTATTATATCTTTGACATTCTTTTTTAATCTAATAAGGGAACCGGTTTCAATATAATCAAAACGCCCATCTGCCACTAAATATTTAATTAATTGCCTAGCTCTTGGAAACCGTTGCACTTCGTCAAACACAATTACTGACTCTCTTCTATACAATACTGTTGAATAAAATGCTCCCAGCTTAGCAAAAAACAAATCAAGATTATAACTATCACTTTCAAACAACTCTAAGATATCCTTAGGAGCATTACCAAAGTCAATAATTATGAAACTTTTATACTCATTCTGTGCAAACTCTTTAACTATATAGCTTTTTCCTACACGCCTTGCACCATCAATCATTAATGCTGTAGTTCCATTGCTCTCCCGTTTCCACTGCAAAATCTTATTATATATTTTTCTCTTTAACATAACAAATCGCTCCTCCCTGCTATTTTTCCCACTTCTAAATATAAACATACCATCCTTTGCACGAAAAAGCAAACTTTAATTCTATGTTTTTGCACGAAAAAGCAAACTTTTAATAATATATTTTGCACGAAAAAGCAAATAAGAGACAGGCATTGCCTGTCCCTTACACTCAAACTCTATATTACTGATTTGCCTTAGCTGTCTCTGCAAGCTTTGTGAATGCTGCCGCATCATTAACTGCTAACTCAGCTAACATCTTTCTGTTCATCTCGATGCCGGCTTTCTTAAGACCATACATAAATTTGCTGTATGAAAGACCGTTCATTCTGGATGCTGCATTGATTCTGGCAATCCATAACTGTCTCATCTGTCTCTTTTTCTGCTTTCTTCCTGCATATGCAGTAGCTAAAGCTCTCATAACAGACTGTTTTGCAATTCTGTACTGCTTAGATCTAGCTCCTCTATAACCTTTAGCGAGCTTTAAAGTTCTATTGTGTCTCTTTTTAGCGTTTAATCCGCCTTTAACTCTTGCCATACTATTTGTCCTC
>CAZNUK010000068.1:0-11212 GCA_964576255.1 uncultured Butyrivibrio sp. | reverse complement strand
TGGTGGCTATCATATGCAAAAGATGTACGTATGTCTAATAACATCAGTTATAACATTACTGTTGTGTATGCTGGGAATTAAATTCCTAACATGTAATGTGATTATTCACGGTGGTGTTATCCTGGTTATTTACTGCCATATATATTTGGCTCTATAGAAATAATTATTATGACTTCGCAATAAGCATCGGAATGGGAATAATGTTAACAGCATTTCTCCAATTGTGTGAAATAATTAACAGATTGGTGAAGTCAAGTACCAAAAATCGACCAAATATGCAATAAATGTGTCGTTTTGTGCATGAAGTATTGTGTGAATTACTATTAAGTTGTAAACTTGAAACAGGAGTTAGTGAGAACTCGAAAATAACGAAAAGAACGGATTGAATAAACTATGAGAAAAACTAATTTATTTAAGGTCATTGTCTGCGGACTTATGCTCACAGCGGTAGTTGGAACTACTGGACTTGCAGCGACAAGAGCATTAGTACAGGTAGATGATGGATCTTATGTGCTGGATGTGGAGTTTTACTACGATGAATTAGATGGTACATATGGCAAATTTATCACATATGGTGAGACTGATAGCACAGAGCTTAAAGTAGTTAACAACAACAGTGCGCCAAGGAGTTATTATATTGAAGTGTTTGAGGTAGATGCGTACTTAAATAATGTGACTAGATCTGATTACTCACATGTTGTATTAAATCCAGGCGGAAATGAAACAGTTTACGTATCTAGAGACTATGATAATCCGAGATATAACTATTTGCACAATGGAAAGAGTTACTATTCAACTACATCTACAAGTGTTGTAATAGATAACTACAAGTGCACTTTAAAACAGTACAAATAGAATCAGATTGGATTTGGAGGGAAAATGGGGCTTGTAATAAAAAATATCATCAGTTCTATTAAGGGATATAAGAAAATTTATCTGATACTGATTATTTCACAGATTATATCGGTAATAATGCTTTTCTTTGCTTATGGAGTATTTGGAAGTTTTAATCTGTCTCAAAAGGAATATGATTCACAACATCGTTCAATGTATGCCTTTTTTTTGAATGATGAAGTACAGATGAATGAAATAAGTGCTCCTCTATCAAATCTTTTCAAAGAAATGGAAGACGAATTGCAGGAGTTTATTATTTTAGGAAGAGCTGATTTAACAAGTGGAATAAGGTTGCGGATTAGAAATGAATACAATGATGGAGCATATGCAATTTCTAATGATATGATGGATAGCTTTCCGTTGGAAAAGGGAAGAAACTTCACAGAATATGAACTGAATTCAGAAGCTTTAGTAGCTGTTTCTTGTAATCTGTATGATGTGGGGACAGTAGTTGAAGTTGCCGGTAGAGAATACGAAATAGTTGGAAATATAGCTTGTTCTGAAGAACAGGCGATTTATGTTTCGCCAAGTGCAGTTCCATCAGATTATCCGCTCACAGGAATTTGTTTTGTATTTAAGAAGTATCCGTCACAGAAAGAATTTGAACAGTTTGTAGAAGAATTTGAAGCCGCGGTAGGGCTTGACAGAGTTGAATTTTCGGAGTTTGAAGCAATTGATAACGAGGAAATAATCGCTATGAAATCTGTTGTAATTATTTCTGTAATCATAGGAATGATTGCAGCATTAGATACAGCGTTATTATACAGATATATAATGGACAAGCGCAAAAAACAAATGGCAATTATGGGAATAGTGGGTGCAAAGCGTGTACATAGAATACTTATTAACGAAGCTGAAGTTATGATTATAACTATTACGACTGTGGTTGTTGGGTTTTTACTGTTTAAATTTATATTTGAAGGACTTATTCAGAAAATATATGAAAATATGATTGAAATATATTATTCAAAGGTGTACCTGATGATGTTGGGAATATATGTTGGCAGTATGTTCCTTGTAACAGTCATATTGACAATATTGTCGTCCGGAAATGATTTTTTGAAACTAAAAAAAGGAACAAAATAGCGGTTTAATGAATTGAAGGAGCGAATACAATGTCAAATATATTAATAGGTGATTATGTAAAAAATATCTGGTATAACCTAATAACGATTGTAATTATTGCGGCTACCATGATTGTCAGTACGATATATATATCCAATATTACGGCTCAAACCAGATTATATAACCTTATTTCTCCATACTTAAATGAACAAAGTCTATTTATGGCTATTAAGTGGGATTTTGATGAGACCAACCTTTCAAAAGTTGAAGGCTCGCTTATGACTAAGGAACTGGTGTGTTATAGCAATCATATTCAGAATCTTAGACATTTTGGTGTATACAGTGAAGAAATGATGAATAACTTCAAGCCAAGACTTGTGGCAGGACGTTATATCGATGATGGTAATAATGGTGAGATAGAAGTCCTTGCTGCGGATGCAGGATTTGAGGTGGGAGATGTACTAACAGTAAGTTTGTTTGCAAATGATACAGGCGAGGAGTTAAAAGTCAAAGTGCGTGTGGTAGGAATAATTGCAGACGGACAGAAATTATTTATGACCAGTGGTAAGGGCGGAACAGAAATTTCATATGATGACATATATCTTACATACAGCTATGACCAATTGAAGGAGATAGCACTAATAACAACTGAAAAACAATTGGGTAAAATAGGTACTACTGTTGCATATATGAATTATTGTTGTTTATATAAGCTTCAGGATAGCATTACAGACGAGGAACGTAATGAAAATCAGCTCACAATTACTAATTATGAGATGGAAAATGGGTATATGCCGACAGCATCTTCATATCCATCGCCTGCCAAATTAACCTCAAATATGCAATCTGTATATGACAATATATTACTTAAGTACGTGCCACTAACTATTGGATTAATTATTTTAGTAGTGGTATGTGTTATTGGAATTATAGCTATTAAGACAGCCAGGAGTACGAAATATTACGCTATATTACATATATGTGGAATGAATTCTCGAAAAACAATAGCAATCTCAGGTGTAGAAATGACCATAAATTGTGTCCTTGCAACCATGATAGCTATTTCTCTTGTTGTTATTCAAAATGAGTTTAAGTTTTTTGGAATGATTAATTGCGAAATTGGAGTGGTGCAATTATTGACGATGTTAACTATAAGTGGAATTGTTATTTTAATAACTATGCTAGTTACCGGTACTATTATGAAGGAAAATACCCCTATGGAAATATTAAGGGATACAGCTTACTAAATGGAGGAATTATATGAAAAAAATTAATGTAATTATGATTATATTAGCCACTGCAATGTTATCCGGATGTTATTCAGAGAAAACAACTATTGATTTTAGCAGACCGGAGGAAGAAACCACTACATTTGCACCGGTTAATGAAGAACAGTATTATGGTGGTTTTACTCAGATAAATATAACGGAATTAGAGGGTCTTCAAAATATCACCGAAGCCGATATTTTTCTGCCGATTCCTAAGGATGCGGTATGGGATGCAACAACAAAGACATATACAATGCCCGATAATTTTGAAAATGAAAATGGAGAAAGCTTTATTATGACAATAACTCTAGAACCTCTTCCGGATGATGTAAGTTTTACAACGGAAGCACAAGCAGCAAAGGAGGAAGTGGAGCGGCTTTTAAACATATATGGAAAAAAATATAACAACACTTGTTATATAGCAGATAGCAATATTGTTGTAAAGTGTATAAAAATCGTTGATTTGGAAGAACCAATAGAGGAGGAAGAAACAGTCGCACCGCTTACTAAAACAACCAGTTACAGTGTTCTTGCATATGATTTTCTTGAACCAACTTTTTGCCTTAAAATTGAACTGGAAATAATAAAATTACGTGGAACTGTAGATGATACTACAGATACCTACATAAATGCAATTCATAGTGCTCTGGAAAAATTCAAATATCACTATCAGGATAATTGAGGGTGAGATGGTTGCCATAATCGGTAAATCCGGTGCGGGCAAATCCACATTAATGCACATCATTGGATGCATTGATGATTTTGAAAAGGGTACATATTAATTAGCTGACAGAAATGTCAGCAAAATTAGCGAGAATAAGCGCGTCAACAAGCTTTCCGGCGGTCAGAAGCAGCGAGTTGCAATAGCAAGAGCTATTGTTGTTATCACTCACGACATGGACGTAGCCGAAGGTTGTGAAAGGGTTGTGGAGATAAGTGATGGGGAGAGAGTGAGTTAAAAAACACAATACAATTTTTTTGAAAATTTTTATTCCGTTTGGGTACTTAACTTATGAATTGAATATGAATATAGCCGACTTACAGTGGAGTATCAGAATAATGATATTACTATGCCCACTTATGAAATATTTTGCCCACTTAGCGAATAGCTATTTACTTTTTTTGGGAAAAAGTTATGCTTAATTTGTCCGGACAATACAACAGTATATACGGAAAGGACAAAAATTTGTTAAGTGCTATATATGAGTTTTTTATTTCGCTTATACACTAAAGTGGAATAAAATGTGAATTATTGTTCTTCCATATTTTAAATGAATGTGTTATAATATAAGAAATTTAAAATATGGAGGGACAAATATGTCTTTTGCATTTCATATATTAGCAGATATTATTCACATAATAAAACTTGTTTTGATAGGAAGTGTATTCTTTAAGTTTCAACATCGCACCCAAAAGAAAAAAATATATATATACATAGCTATATTGCTAGGAATGCTTAGCATTTCTGTTGTAATTTTTTTTGTTAAAAATAGTTTTTTTAAATTGGTTTTATATCTTGTTTCTGTTGTTGGAATGTTTTTAGGAATTTATAAGGAACAAATAGCAAAACTCGTTATTTTTTCATTATGGATTTCATTTATAATATCATTACTAGATACAATGTCTATGACATTGGTTGATATCATCTCAGATATATCTAAATATAATATTACTATGGTTGAGGATGTAGTTGTTTCATGTGTTTCTCTTTTGGTTGTATCTGTATTGAGTTTTGTTATTAATAATAAAAACAAGGTGGACATTAAGCATATATCCTATAAAGAATTAGTTGTGTTTACAATAGTGGCTGTAATAGATGCATTTGTAGCTGTTTTAATATCTTCTTTTATAGACGAACAAAGCATAGATAAAATTTCTTATCTAGTAGCATTGTCTATGGTCGTAGTTGGAATATATATTCAACTTGCATTTGTAATTATTTTATTTACCCAGAAGACAATGCTTAGTGAGCAGAAGCAGGTGATTGAAAATTACCTTAATGCACAGAAAAATCATTATGAGTATCTTGAAAATAAAGAACGTGAAACTAAAAAATTCCGACATGATTTAAGAAGTCATATGCAGATTATAAAAGAAATGACTAAACAGGGTAAGTATGACTTAGTTGAAAAATACTTTGAAGAAATAAATGAGAAAGTTGAAGCACTTGAAAACAAAGTTTCTGTTTACAATGAAATCGTAGATGCAATTATTAACCAGTATTATTCAATTGCTTGCGATAAGCAAATTACTATGGAAGTGGTGGGAAAGTTTCCGGTGAAATGTAATGTTTCTACTTACGATTTATGTACAATCTTTTCAAACATACTAACTAATGCAATTGAAGCAACTCAAAAGGCAGATAAGAAAACCATTAAGCTTGTTTGTGGAAATAATGAGGATGGAGAAGTATTTATTAATCTTAGTAATACATACAATAAGGCTACACGTATGGAAAATTGCAGAATGATGACTACCAAATTGGACAAGGAGTTGCATGGTTTTGGTTTGGAAAATGTGTGTGACAGTGTTGATAAATATGATGGTGTAATGGATGTTTATGAAACTAATGAAGAGTTTTTTATAGAAATAATGTTAAAAAATATTGAAAGGGAAGGCCGAAATGAGAATTGCGGTTGTTGATGATGAACAGATTTGGAGAGACAGAACTGTATTTACAATTAAGTGTATAAGCGGTTGCTATGATGCTATTATAGATGTTTTTAAAAGCGGTGACGAGTTTTTAAAAAGTGATCAAGAATATGATGTATCATTTATTGATATTGAGATGGGGACAAAAGATGGTTTTGACGTAATTATTGAAGCAAGAGAAAACGGAAGGCAAGGTCGTTTTGTCATTCTTACATCTCATACGGAGTTTAGCATGAAGGGTTATCGTGTAAATGCTTTCAGGTATATTGATAAGGCTAAAATGCAAGAAGGAATGAAGGAAATGTTTGAAACCTTGCACTATATTGAGGCAGGTGACAAAACTGTAGATATTCCAATGATGAATGAAGAAAATGTAAAAGTAAAACTAGGTGACATTATATATATTGAAACAAACGGATATCATATAACGGTTCACACCGTAAAAGGAAATATTGATAGTAGAATCAGATTGGCGGATTTAGAGACAAGAATGGAAGATGATATGATTTTTAGGTGTCACAATTCTTTCATTGTTAATTTAAATAAAGTGAGAACATATGATAAACATTTTGCCTATATGATGAATAATGATAAAGTGGATGTTTCTAAAAGACGATATCCGGAATTTAGAAGAAGATATATGAAAAACAAATTTAAACGAGCAAATTTCTAGAACTGAATTACATATTCAGTATTTTTTAAAAGAAAATATTTCACTTAGAGTGGAAAAATGCCCACTTATGTTATATTTTGCCCACTTAGCGAATGGCTATTGAAATTCAAACTAGAAGGTATACAATGTAACTAAGGTGTTATGCATCTTAATAAAAAGGAGCTTTGATGTGATTGACGAGTTCTCAAAGCTCCACGAAACAGCACTTCTAGAAAAGTACTAAGTATAAGTGTACCACTTTTTCTAGTAAGTGTAAATACTTACAGGAAAGGAGGAAAAACCAATGAGAAGAACTAATTTAATTAAGGGCATAGTCTGCGGACTTATGCTCACAGCGGTAGTAGGTTCAACGGTATTTGCAGGAAACTTCTCAGATGACGTATATGGATACAAAGTTAAAAGTATAAGAAAGGAATATACAGGAAGTGTTGGTAGTTATTCAGCTGTTGGAACAGAGACATCTGCCTATGTTATTGCTGTAAATAATACGGTCGCATCAAGGCTCTACAAAGTACAGTATGGCAAATATCACAATGGTATGAAACAATATGTTGAGTTTATAACTGATTCTGATATTTTAACACATTACCATACAATAAGTGTGGTTGGCTCAAGACTGTATGATGATGTATTATATTCATATTCATTGGTAGCACAGGGATACAACAGTACGGCTGAAGCTACCGGACAAGCTGATTACTTTAGATATTATATTGAACATTTTGATGACTAAAAGTAAAAGGTGAATCTATATAACAAATTGGCTCTACATAATATGTAGAGCCACATCTTAAAAAAGGAGAATGTAGATATGAATAAATCAAAAACAAAAAATATGACAGTAATACTAACCCTATTAATACTAACCGTTGTTACTGGGTGTAGAAAAGAAACTACGACGAATCAAAATGTGCAATCAACATATTGGATGAATGAAGTAGAAAAACAAGATGATGCATTATACAGAGGTGTTATAATGTTGGCTCATGATTCGACTTATAATAATTTTGTGAGTAGAAGGGATAAAGAATATCCGGATTATAATCCACGAGTAGGAACTTCACTTGTATACCAGATTGAAAGATACAAGGATGACCCGAATAGAACGTATCATACATTTTTTTGTACGATACCTGCAACCGTGTTTACAAAAGATTTTATTGATAGTATTAATGACAAATACGAACTTGATTTAGATATGGATGAATGGGAAGCGTTATGTGGTGATTGGGAAGACGGACCGGAGAACAAGTATTATTATACACTTACGGCGAAAGAAATATTGGCATTAGCGGATAGCGGTGTTATATGCTACTATGTTGGTTCAGGAGAGGGCAACAGAGAGGATGTTGAGTTTGATACTTTAGAGGGGATATACACATTCTGTGAATTGTATGGGGATCAATATATACAATATAAAAAATAACTGACCGAACAGTTATAATGGGGAGGTTAAAATAATGGGATTAGTGTTACAGAATATTAAAAATTCATTTAAAGCATATAGAGGAATTTATGCTCTGCTTGTTCTGACCCAGCTTGTAGCTGTAATAATATTATTCTTAGTTTATGGAATAATAGTAAGCTATGATATTGCAAAAGAAGAACAGCAAATGGAAGCGTTATATATTGATGCCGTGTTTACTGAAAGAGTATCTACTACTGAGCTTGTAGAAATATTACCTTCGATTTTAGATGAGGTAAGCGATGGTTTTGATTTTGTTTTTATGGGAGGAAAACACGAAGAGTCGGAGCTAAGTATTACTTTTCACGAAGAATATTTTGATGGGAACTTCAATCTCAGTAAAACGGTTTTTGAAGGCAGATTACGATCCGGAAGGTATATTACAGAAGAAGAGATGAATAATGGAAGCAAAGTAATGCTGGGATATAACGTAGGTGAGGTAGGAGATACATATAATATAGCTGGTGAGGAATTTGAAATTGTTGGTGTGGTAGGTGAATACCCAACTGAAAATGAAATTTTTATTCCGTTATCATCATGTAATGAAGAATTCACAACCAGATATATCTCTTTGTTTTATAAGAAATTTCCTACAAAATCTGATTATGACACATTCGCATCCGTATTAAAAAAACACTATGGTGATAACGTAGAAGTTTGTGATTTTGAACCAATGAATGTTGATGATATAATTGCTTATAATTCTATAATAGTCCTAGCACTTGCAATCGGTGTGGTGGCTGCACTTGATACAATATTGGTATACAATTACCTTATGAAAAAGCGCAAAAAACAGATGGCTATATTCGGCATTGAAGGAGCTACAAGAATACAACAGATATTAATTAATGAAATAGAAGTTGTAATTATAACGATTATTACTGCCATTACAGGAGTTGCGATATTCCGATTGGCAATAGAAAATGTTTTAATGAACGTATATGAAATAGGTGTTTCTATTTTTAGCATTAAAGTATACGGAATAATGATTTTGGCATACATAGGCTGTATAATAGCGGGAACATTAGCTATGACAGTAATTAACACAAGAAAAAAAGCACTTGAGATGAGGAGGGGATAAAATGGTTAGATTTTCAATTGAAGAATATATAAGAAATGCAGGCTATAACATAGTTTCAGTATTATTACTTTCTGTAACCTTTGTTGCCTGCACAATCTTTTTAAGTAATATAAGTGCACAGCAGAGAATGAATAATTTTCTGAAGCCATATTTTAATGAAAACAGTATAGTTATTGGGCAGCTAGGATATGATTTTGATGTAACACAATTAACCAAGTACGAAAAATCTATAATGACAAGAGAAGTACCTTGTTTAAGTGAAGATGTAAAAAGTCTTAATACTTGTCTTGTATATAATGAATATTCAATGAAAAATCTTACTCCAAGATTGATAGATGGATCCTTAATTGATGATAAGAAATCTGAAGATGGAATAATGCAGGTTATGATATCGGAAAACGAAGAAGGTATTGGAGTAGGAGATGTTTTTTATGTAGAATTCTATAATTATAATGGAGAACTGGTTTCTATGCCTGCCAAGGTAACAGGGGTAATTGCTTCAGGGCAAAAACTTCTGTTTGGTGGTGGAGTAAGCATCAGCAAAACTATGGAAACTAGTGACATATTCGGTACATACAGTTATGAGCAGCTTGGATATGCTCTGATTATTACAACAGAAGACGAGTTTAATAAACTTACAGAGTCGGTTGTAGAGATGAATTATAGATGTATAGTAAAGTTCAAAGATGGAATAACCAAGGAAGAGCGATTAGCTAATTATCAAAAAGTAATAGAATATGAGCACGAAAATAGCACTTTTGGCACAGAGGTTTTTCCTGAAATAACAAGACTGGTTGAGCAACAGCAGGATGAAATGCGAGCATTAATGATTAAGTATGTGCCCCTTACAATAGCTGTATTTACTCTTGTTGGTGTGTGCATCGTGTGTATGGTTTCAATCAAAAATGCCAATAGCATGAGATACTATGTGACTTTGTATATATGTGGAATGCCTTATAAAACAGCATCAATAATGGCAGCAATAGAAATGTTTGTAAATTCTCTGCTTGCAGTGCTTATTGCAATATCATTTGTTACATTGCAAAATAAGATTTCTATGGTGGGAGAAATAAACTGTGAGCTTGGATTACTACAGTCGTTAATAATAGTGGTCATATGTGTTGTAATGATTCTTAGCACTTTCCTAATAACAAGGAAAACCTTAAAGGAAAGAAGTGCAATGGATGTATTAAGAGACACTGCATATTAGGAGGAAAGAACAATGATTAAATTAGAAAACATCTATAAAACCTACAACCTCGGCAAATCCAATGCCTTCACCGCCCTAAAGGGCGTTAACCTTACCATAGGTGAGGGGGAGATGGTTGCCATAATCGGCAAATCCGGTGCCGGCAAATCCACACTTATGCACATCATTGGTTGTATTGATGATTTTGAAAAGGGTACATATAAGTTAGCAGACAGAGATGTGAGTAAAATCAGTGAGAATAAACGCGCCACCATTAGAAACAGTGAAATCGGAATTGTGCTTCAGGACTTTGCCTTAGTTGAGGAATATTCAGCAATTGAGAATGTAATGATTCCACTTTATTTCTCCAAGAACAAGGGTAAGAAAAAGGAACGTGCCAAAGAAGCTCTCAGAAAGATGGGAATAGAAGAACTGGCGGACAAGCGTGTCAATAAGCTTTCCGGTGGTCAGAAGCAGCGTGTGGCAATCGCAAGAGCCATTGTTAATAATCCAAAGCTTCTTCTTGCGGACGAGCCAACAGGAGCACTTGATGTAAATACTTCAGCAGAGATAATGAAGGAATTTAAGCGACTTAATGAAGAGGGGATGACAATAGTAATTATCACTCATGATATGGACGTAGCAAAAGGCTGCGCGAGGGTTGTTGAGATAAGTGATGGGGAGATAGTGAGTTAAAAAATACAATACAATTTCAAACTAGAAGGTATACAATGTAACTAAGGTGTTATGCATTTTCAACTGTGGCTGTATCTGCACCACAGTATGTTTCAGGTAATCATAAAGCAGTTGCTACAAGTACTGCATATGGTAATGTTACAATTAATTTAAATGTAGCTTATTAAGGGGAATGGGGCTGTCGGGAAATAGATAGTCCATAACAGCGGAGGCTGTGACACAAAAGTCA
>CAZNUK010000067.1:0-12404 GCA_964576255.1 uncultured Butyrivibrio sp. | reverse complement strand
CTTTGGTGAGACCTTCTTTCGCAATTGCCTCTACAACCTTAGCCTCTGTGGCAATTGAAGCATGGTCAGTTCCCGGAAGCCAAAGCGCCTCATAACCCTGCATTCTCTTAAATCTTGTAAGAATATCCTGCAAAGTATTATCAAGAGCATGCCCCATATGAAGCTGTCCTGTAATATTTGGCGGTGGCATAACAATAGTAAATGGTTTCTTACTACGATTAACCGTTGCCCTAAAGTATTTCTTGTTCATCCATTTTTCATACAATCTGTCTTCAATCTCGGCGGGATTGTAATTCTTTTCTAATTCCTTCATAATGTCCTCCTAATTCTTTCCTACAACAAAACGCCCTTTGCACATTACTATGCAAAGGGCGAAAAAAATTCCGCGGTACCACCTTCATTAACGGAGTCACTCCGTCATCTCATTAAATTCTGTAACGTGAATCACCCGGAGACAACTACTATCACTTCATCGTCCCTGCTCCAAAGCTACTTCCCTATATTCTTAACCAAATCCTCGCACCCACCGGACCCTCTCTGTAGGCAACAATATAAGTACTCCTCTTTTTCCCAGCATTTAATTGTTATTCATACCTCTTATAATATATGTAGAAAAAAAATATGTCAACGCAATTTTTGTTAAGAAATTATTAAGTTTAAAAATCCACGTCAAAAGACTCCACAATTCCCATTACTTCATCTGCAAGCTCCGGATTTTTCTTAACAAAATTAATAATTCCATTCCTGGCAGACTCAATCTGCTCCATATTGTAATCAATTCTGCTTCTGAGTTTATTACGTCTGTTAATAAGAGTCGTCTTGATGGCTTCCATTTCCTTAGTATTAAGCAACGATGTCATCTGTTTTTCCCATATTGAGGCATCATATAAATTCAACTTGGCAAGTCTCTCATTAAATCTTCCCATAGCTTCGTCAAGCTCCACTGTGGAGTTTCTGTATTTCTCCGCTTTTTTCTTCTCCATAAGGTACGCTTCGTATTCCTTACTGAGTTCAAGGGAATTTCTGACATTAAATTTCTCCTTCTGATATTCCACACTGCTGTAAATATTAACGTATTTAACCTTGGTTTTGTTCAGAAGAACTACAGCCCTTTGTAATTTTTTTTCACTTAATTTAATCTTATATGTAGTGCTTCTTATTAAAAGCAGAATCAATAAAACAAAAATTGCTGCCAGCAAAAGCACAATCATAAACATCGTGATTCCATCATCACCGGTAAACTGACCGGTTCCAATGAATATTGCAAATACAACACAAATACCCAGAAGAGAAATTATGGATATGTTACGGATATTAACTCGTCTTGTATCATAATCCCGCATATCTTCCTGAAGGGAAATTTTCTCAGCTTCAAGAAGCTGCATATCATGTTTAACCTTCTGGCAATATTTTTCATCATTAATGAAATCCGTAAGTGCCTTAGGAAATTCTTCCAGATATTTTTCAAAAATTGCATATCTTGTCCCTGAAATAAGAGGCGCACTGTTCCTGATGCTTTCTCTCTGATTCTGAAGCTTTTTAACCGCCTCCACTGCGGATTTAATGCTTTTTTGAACATTTTCCGGCTGATTTTCTATAATCTTAACATCAGCAATATAGTTGTCCACTATCTGATATTCTGCCTTAAGTTCAGCGATATATTTGGAAGAATCTGCTATCTGCTCACACTGGGTATTAACATACTGCATCTGCTCAATAAGCTGGTACTCCTTATTAACCTTACCACCTCGCTTATTAAACTCAGCTTCTATATCTAATTCCGGATTCAGAAATACATCCTCTGTTTTCTTTTTTCTTTTTTTGAATAATTTAGAAAAAAACATAACATCACCTATTTGATATAATTACGGTATTCCGATTTCCACCTTCTCAACAGCCCATCCATCATTCCGTAATATTCTAAAATCTTGCCCTCATCCTTAAGGACAATGGCCTCTCTGATTTCCTGGTACTCTGCCTCCATTGGTGCATGGTCAAGAAGTGTCTCAACCTCCTTACTTACCACATACATCAATTCATCCGTCTCATCCATTCCTTCATAACCAACATCCATGAAAACAGATGCTTTGTAAGCCTTCTGTGATTCCTCTCTGTGATTAAGCTCATATGCACTGCTAAAACACTCCGATGCCTTCTTAAAAGAAAACAACTTAGAATATGCCACGCCCATATTGTGCCATACATCACCATAAAACTCCTCCGATAGAGATTTGTCACGTTTACCATACACTATAAGACCATAGTTATGTATTGCGCTTTCATACCTCTTACTATTGAGAAAATTATCTGCTCTGGATTTAAGTCTTTCAAGAGCATTCTGGGTATCTAACATATCAATCACACCCCTAAGGGAAGTGATTTCTTCCTCGGAATAATAATCCACATATCTAAGAATTGTAATGACAAGCTCAGAAAGTCCTGCATTCTGACTAGCCAAAAATTCCAGCTGTCTGGCTAACTCTGTCTCTCCCAGACAGTTATCAATATAATTAATCAGACCCTCATCTACCAAATCCGTTCCAATTAAATAGATATTATTGTAAATGTAATAACATAATTCCTCCATGGAATATATGTTAATAGCCATATTATTAATATAATATGGTTTGTCAGCATATTTACTTCTACATAAAATAAATCCTGCCATTACACACTCTCCTGCTACAACAATAACTCTTCGTTAATTACTCTTCCACTGCTTGCGAAAAATTCTCCAAAGCCCCTGTCCTTAACCATCAAATGACATCTGGAATCACTTGTAAAGGATAATGACACCGTAATTCTGGTAGCTTTATTAGCTCTTTTTGGAAAATCCTCCAGAGAAATTCTGATAAGCTGTTTTTCCCTGATATCCACAGGGGATAAAAATATTTCTAATTCATTCACGTCATCGAGAATAAAATCATAGGAGCAATCTGCCCCAAACCAGTTAACACCCGGTTTAATCATTCTAAGAATCTTATCCTTACCACGGTCGGATATCTTCATCTCAATTCCTGTGGTAATTCGCTCAGAACAAGCAATAAGATAATCCTTAGCTTTGTTTACCAAAAGCCCCTCTGCTGCTGCAAAAGCCGCGCCCTTGGCATAGAGATTTTGTCCCGCAAAAACTCTTTTTCTGTCACATATATATTTGATAAAACCATTAAGTCTGATATCATCAGAAAAACCGGCACCTATGAGATATACAGTGCTTACATTCCGTCTATCCATAGTAAGTCTTGCAGCCTCTCGCATTCTAAAATCCAACAAATCTATGGATTCCTCATTCTCTGAAAGACTGTAGGGAATATCTGTTTCAAAGCTCTCAGACTGTAATGTCACAAGTCTCTGTCCGCGCTCAGTTACAGTGTACATTCTATGCACATTAAGTCCCACATTCCCATAATCAAACAGCACCGCATCTCCTTTTAGAAATTCCTGTTTCTGATTAAGGACATAGTATATAAAAGTTTCCTTATGACTTAAAATCTCAAGGTGGTCATTATCTATCCCCAATTCATTCATGGCTTTTTTCAGCACACTAAGAATGGAAATATTAAAATCCTCCACTGTAATGCAGACCTTATCAATAAACTCTGACTGCCCAGCCATCCTTGCTACCTGCATAAGGTAGTCCAGATAAATTTTCAAAAGCTCAATAGGCATAATGATAATGTCATCCACACTTACCGGATTCTTGGTGGCAACCTTTTGAAGAATATCCTCCACCAACACTGCCTCCCCTAAGGTTGCAGATTTGATGGCTTCATCTCCCGCATACCATTCCTCTTTGCCCAGACTTTTGCTGACAGCTGTAGGAATCTGGTATTTTACCTTAAGTCCGGAAAAATCCACCGAAACCGGCTCTATTTCCTTATAGTTATAATAAGTTACCTGAGAAAATTTACTACAAAGATCAATTCCAACACAAAAATATTTATTGGTATCCATTTCGTGTCCCTTCTCTTAAATTAAAGTGGTTTAAAAACCTGACTTGAAACATATTCAGTAACTGCATATGTATGCACCAATTTACTGAAGGTCTCGTTATCATGCATATATCTGCTGGCAATTATGTCATTTAAAAGCTCATAACGGCCTTCTGATTTGTCAGGTTTGATGCTCTGGTTAGCAAGTGTTCTTGTCTCAGAGGCTTTGTCCTTAGTCTGGTCCTCTTCTGTAATGTAATACTGAATATTCTCACCATAAAACAATACAAACTGTTTTACAAAAATACCCTCATATACATTCTTCATATCCTCGGTAATATAATTCTTCTTATGATCTCTGTCTTCGTACACATAATGAATTATAATACGTTTTCTTGGATTAGCCCTGTACTGAACCATTGTCTTGTCAGTAATCTCAAATGGCACATTAAATTTGGATGCCAGACGCAAAAAGTACGGAAATACATAATCCTTACGGGTGAGCTCTGCCACCATTTCTGCTCCCAGATTCTTCTGATATTCAGATAAAGTCTGTAGCTCTGAATAATATCTGGTAAGCGCCATTTTGCACACCAAAGGAAGACTCTTCTCATTTTCCAGATATGCTTCAATGATATTAAAAATACCCTCCGGAATTTCTACTTCCTTCACAAAGAACAGATAAGAATTATAGGACAGATATGCCTCAATAACCCTTTCTTTAGGTCCTTTTCTAAAATAGCTCTCAAACACCTCTGCCATATCTTCAAGATAAGAATGGGAGAACATCATCTGAACCAGAATACGCTCCTCCAATTCGTAGGTGTCTATATCAAACTCAACTGCTCTCTTCCACACCAACAGCATCTCTTCACTGGTGCCGTTATAATTGTCCACAAGATATTTAAGCACCTGCTCATCATATCTTCCCTTGGTAAAAACATATATACACATACTTTTAAGAATTGCAGAATCCTCGTAATTGCCTGTAGCAACAAGACGGGAGCACAATTTCATTAAACGCTTAGGCGAAATGTGCATATAAGAATGTTCCTTAATAAGCCGGAACGATTCCTCGTAATCGCCCCGGAGTATATATATCTCCATAAGCTTCGTCATATCTTTTGGATTAATATTTCTAAAATCAACATTATGGATAAAATCCGCAAATCCTTCCATATCATAGCTGTCATAGAAATAATCAATTGCAACTGAATTCAGTTCCCGTCTGTAGTATGGACTGATTTCATTAGTAGCTGCAAGACCTATGATATTATTTACAGATTCCAATGTCCTCTTGTGATAGCGAAGCGCCTTTTCACAAGCATTCAGTTTAAGATGAATAAGACTGTTATCCATTTCAAGACATTTTTTCATAATAGTTTCATCATCCATAAACCTTACAAGCTTATATGGGACAGAAAATCTGTTTAAGGCATCATTTACAAACAAAATCGTTGCATCTTCTGTGTATAATCTCACATATGCAGCTCTGTTAATAATAGGATATTCCTTCTCGCTGTTGCTCTCTTTATGGCGTACCACAACCTTACGGAACTTGTCACTGGCGCACTCCACTTTGTATGTGAAAAACACCTCAGACACCGGCCCTGCATTCTCTTCATTAACCATACTGTCATCAAACACCGTATTATAAATCACTGAAAGCTGTTCATTAATATGTCCGAGAAGGAGCTGTTCCATGGCAAAATTTCTCATCTGTGGTATATAGCTTTTGTACACCTGCGGATTGTCCATTTTATTATGTATAATATTGGCAAATAGATATGCTTTTCTTGCAAAATCCAGGCTGTTATTATACCCAAAATACATAAGCACCATCTTAGGAAGCGGTGTCATGTCATTAAATTTTCTTGATTCAATATAATACTCAAAAAGCTGGGTGATTTTTAACTCATTATTAATTCCTAATTCATAGTATGGCAGGTATTTGGCTCCAATGCAGTTATTACGGATTAGTATCTTACATAAGCCTTCCAGCACAAGCGAGTCTTTGTGATACTCATAGATTGATGTCATTAATCTGATATATTTATCAGAACCAAAACGCACACCCATAACCATTTCTGCCACGTGGCTGCATAATCTCTTGCTTAAAATTCCGTATCTTATACCAAAATACAGCACATTAACCTCAAAAGTATTCAACACTCTAAGAAGCATCGGCTGGTCATTAAGAATATTACATGCCTCAATATATAACGCCGGGCTGTTACAACCCTTATTAAACTGCTCCTTAATTCTTAATAGCTTAAGACTCGGATTCTGCTCCATCTCCTCATCCATAAACAAAAGTGTCCACAGAATTCTCCAGTCCTCATTACGCTCATAACACTCTTTAACCAGATGGGATGCCTTTCTTGAATACATTCTGTCCTTATTGTAAAGCGTGTTAACATACATAAAATAGCAGAACAAAGGAAGCTTACCAATATCATCGGATTCAATTTCATCCTTCACATTTTCAATAAGTTCTTTGGCTAAATCGTCTTTTTTATCCGCAATAAAAATTTGTGCCAGCACAAGCCTGTAAAATGGATTGCTGTCATCAATGGAACGGATAGCCTCCAATACAATCATAGATTCCCTTATCCATTCGGACATATTAAGCATATGCGTACGGAATTTAACATATAATGCCATCAAATCGGCACTTAGTTTCTGGACCATTCTTCTGTCCTTCTCCAAAAGAGTGGTCTGGTCTTTAATTACGGTTATGTAATAAGGGATTTTTTTACTAACAGTCTCAAAATTAATTACTGCAAAATTCTTACCCTTATGTAGCTTGTCATAATCGATTATGTAAGAAAAATCGTATTTATTGCCCGAAAATGCATCAGAAGAAATCTCTCTTCTCTCAAGCTTGATAAAAGGGCTCTGGCAGGATACGGACACATTGGCATATCCCCAGCAATCCTTCTCTATAAGAATGGTGTCCTTAAAATTCTCCTCAATATAGTTGAACACCTTGTTATTCATCTCGATATTAATGCCTACACGGGCTTTTTTACGGACTGCAATAAGAAATTCTTCAAGATTATTTCTTGGGTCCTTACCCTTCATAATACCCTCATAGGCACAACGAAGAGGCATATCTTCCCCAAGATACACATCCTTAAAATCGTCCGATTCCATCAAACTAATAGCTTCTTCCGGATTGACCTGTGCCAGATTGGCAAAATGAAATAGATTCCTTACCGTTCCAAGGCTTGTCTCGTATGAGCCTGCCTCAACACGAAAAGAGAAGTCCACGTCCTTCTCTCCACCATTACTCACTATATGAAAAGCGCCCTCAATAACATCACCATTGAGAGCGCCCGCACAATTTACTGTATATTGAATTACAGCCTTGCTTCCTGCAAAAGCACTTTCCCTCAGTATAACTTTGTCATTATCAGAATACACCACACCCTTAAGAGACTTTCCACAGGCCTCATATATATCCAGTGTACCCTGAAATTCCTTGTTCTTATCAACTACTGCGTGTATTGTGTTTTCGGTAACCTCTAAACGGGGCGGTTCATATTCAAACACGCCTCTGGCAAATCTGTTAATCTGGTCCTTCATCCTTCACCCGTCCATAACGTTCATATCAAAACATACTATGTCTAGATTATACACAAAATAGCAATATTCCGCAACAAAATAAAGGGAAATCCGCCCAAAAACTAAGGCTCATACTCCAAAATATCTCCCGGCTGACAATTCAGTGCCTTACAGATAGCTGCCAAAGTTGAAAATCTAATGGCACTGACTTTACCGGTCTTGATTTTGGATAAATTAACATTGGATACTCCAACCTTATCCGACAACTCGTTAAGGCTCATTTTTCTATCAGCCATAACCCTATCCAGTCGAAGTATAATTTTGCCGTCACATCCCTCTTCGTTGGGTGCAACCTCAATAACCATATTTTCTTCACTCATTAAATAACACCCGCCTTATAAAGTCTCATCAGATTCCTTTTGAAGCATAGCTCCATATTTGAAAACAAAGGTTAAACCAAGAATTACAAGTAAAATAAATACATATGTTAAATCAATTCCTCCAAGAACCACATCCCCTGAGGTTAATAAAGCAGAAATCTCTGCACTAAGTGTGGATATAACTGCCCATGGAATCATTGAAATTGAAAAATTATTAAGGCTTTTCAGCACCTTATCTTCAAATGGTGATTCGCATTCTCTAAAAGCTATACATAATTTTTCGATAAATACCATCACTACAATCAATGCTGCCATATCCAGAAATCCTGCAAAAAGTGAACCTGCAAGACTACGGAGACTATAGCTTATATTACCCGCCTCAGCTTCTACATTCAGCACTCCATCCTCCATACTCACATCACTAATTACATATTCTTCACCATCTTCAAGTTCAATCTGACCATCTTTAATAGCCTGATTAACCTCATCCACATTAATTTCCCCATCATAGAAATCGGAAATATTAATCTCAATTCCCATATTGCCTTTGAAATTTATTTTCATAAAATCCTCTGGAATGATCATTAGAGCAATAGTAGCAATGAGAATACAGACCGCACCCACAATCATAAGAATTCTGGCTATTCTCGCTACAATGACACCAACTTTGCCAAGTTTGTTAATTTTCCTAATTGCATTTTCCTTCATAAAAATATCCTCTTTTCTCTGTGTTTTTTTCGAACAAAATTAAATATTTAATGTTTGTCGATAAACACAGTATAAAGAGAATTTAATCGTTTGTCAATACTTTTTTAATGAAAAACATTAATTTTTTATCATTTTAAAATATTCTTCTATATTTTTCTCATATCCTATGCCGGATAACTGATAAAATTGCTCATCCACCACACTGTCCGGAAGATACTGTTGCTTGACATAATGATTAGGATAATCATGAGCATATTTGTAATCCAGTCCATGTCCTAATTTGGCCGCACCACCGTAATGGGCATCCTTAAGATGTGGCGGAACCGAATCTGTCTCGTGATTAGCCACATAATCCATAGCCTTGGCAATTCCCAGATAGGCAGCATTACTCTTAGGGGCACACGCTACATAGGTACAGGCTTGTGCCAGAATAATCTGTGCCTCCGGCATTCCAACTCTTTCAACTGCAAGACTTGCACTCACTGCAAGCTGAATGGCGTTAGGGTCCGCATTGCCCACATCTTCACTGGCGCATATCATAATTCTTCTTGCAATGAACTTAGGGTCCTCTCCTGCATATAACATTCTTGCAAGATAATACAAAGCCGCATCCGGGTCCGAGCCCCGCATACTCTTAATAAATGCCGAAATTGTATCGTAATGGTTATCCCCTGTTTTGTCATATTTAAGCACTCTCTTCTGGATACACTCCGCTGCAACATCAAGGGATATATGTATAATTCCGTCCCCACTTCTCTGAGTGGACATTACACCAAGCTCAACTGCATTAAGTGCCTGTCTTGCATCGCCATTAGCCATATCTGCAAGAAAATCTGCCGCATCATCATCTATAATTGCATTATAGCTTCCCATTCCCTTGTCTTTATCATAAACCGCTTTCTGGATAAGTTTCAGAACATCTTCCTTAGAAAGAGGTTTTAACTGAAAAATTATGGAACGGGATATAAGCGCACCATTTACCTCAAAATACGGATTTTCCGTTGTAGCTCCAACTAAAATTACAGTTCCATCCTCTACAAATGGCAACAAATAATCCTGCTGTCCTTTATTAAATCTATGAATCTCATCCACAAAAAGAATGGTTTTCTTACCCTGAGCTCCCATACGCTCCTTGGCACGCTCAACCACCTCTTCCATATCCTTTTTACCGGCAACCGTTGCATTAAGCTGGGAGAACTCAGCACTGGTGGTATTAGCTATAACCTTAGCAAGTGTAGTTTTGCCCGTTCCCGGGGGGCCATAGAAAATAATTGACTGAAGCTTATCAGCCTTAATAGCACGATACAAAAGCTTATCCCTGCCAATTATGTGCTGTTGTCCCACAACTTCATCAAGAGTTGCGGGTCTCATTCTGGAGGCAAGAGGAGACTCCTTTTCCATATTATTTTCACGCATATATTCAAAAAGATCCATGGGACACCTCATTTAACTTTTTATCCCATTATATCAAATGATTTTTTCTTTGTCATCTATCCAATAATCTCTCCAACGTTATATATCCAATAATTCCTCCACCGTTACAAAAACAAACCCTCTGTCCGCAAGCTGGTCGATGACTTCCAATGCTGCTGTAACCGAGCTTCCATATATATCATGAAAAAGAATAATGTCCCCATCCTCTACATCATCCATCACTCTTCCCACAACAACTCCGACATCATCAGTGCACCAGTCAAGAGGGTCCACATTCCACAACACAGCTGTCATATCCACTTTATCGGCTAACTCATCATTCCAGTATCCACATGGTGGTCTTATAAATTTTACCGGCTCGCCGGTTATCTCCTCAATTAAGCGATTGGTTTCATTAATCTCATTCATAAACTGTTCTTCTGAAGCCTTGGTTAAATCTGTATGAGAATAGGAATGATTTCCAATCAGATGTCCTTCTTCCTTCATTCTCAAAATCAAATCTTCATTCCCCTTTATTCTTTCTCCTACAATGAAAAAAGTTGCTCTGACTCCTCTTTCCCTAAGCCCGTCCAAAAGAGCAGTTGTCGTACTCCAATTAGGTCCGTCATCAAATGTAATTGCCACAACTTTGCTATATGATTCCGTTGATACAGGAGCAGTATATTGTCCTTCATACCAGATAATAAATGTAAACAGACACAGACCTAACAAAACAACAGTGATAAATCTATTTTTTTCCATAATCAAGTAAGTACCCACAAAAAAACTGCATACACCAATGTATATGCAGCTCAACAACTTAATTATTACGATTTCTAAAAACCATTACCTTAATACCTTCTTCATCCTCTTCTGATAAAGTATTAACTTCAACCTCATCTTCTTCCATTATCTCAGACCTCACCACCTGCTCCTCTTCAACAGGAGCTTCATCCTTAATTCCTTTGTATACAGTTCCAAAAAACATCCTTCCTATGAAAAACACCACCGCAACACCCAGAAATACATAATGAACCGGCTCCTTAGTAAAGGCAATGTTAATAACAAAAATATAAAAGCATACATACGCAACTGCATCAAACACAGCATAAAGCCCATATACAGCCGCAGTTTTCCCTGTTATTCTATCAAAATTATTACAGATAAGAGGTTCAACAAAATCAGAAACAATAACTGCACCCAACATCCATAATCCAAGGGTAATTTTAAAAGAGGTTTCTCCGTTGTTACCCAAAACACTCTGCACAATAATATATCCCACTGCCACAATCATCATGGAATAAACAATATTATCAATAAGCTTACGCTTATGCTCACGATTATTCAAAGTCTTTCCTCCGTTATCTGTTATTTAAACACTGTTTAATTCTAACACTTTAACAATAAATATGCTAGTGCGGATATCAAGATTTTTTCTTGATTTTTCTATATTTTGGTGATAATCTTTACAAAAACACACAAGGAGATGTACCTATGATTCCACAGGACCCAATTATTTTATTAAGCTATGTTAATACCAAGCTTCGCGACGAATGCAAAAGCCTTGACGACTTCTGCGATAAATACGAAGTCGACAAGGCATCGCTTGTTGCTAAAATGAAAACAATTAATTACAGCTATAATGCATCACGCAATCAATTTGTGTAGGCAATAAGACCATCCTTATTGTCTATATAAATTGTATCTCCTGCATTAGCCTTTCCTTCAAGGATAAGACGCGCGCTAAGAGTCTCAACTGTCTTCTGCAAATATCTCTTAAGTGGTCTTGCACCATATACCGGATCGTAACCACTTTCAATAACTGCATCAATTGCACCGTCTGTTAATTCAACTTTGATTTCCTTATCTGCAATTCTCTTATTCAAATCATTAATCAGAAGATGAATAATGTTACCAATATTATCCTTGGTTAATGGCTTAAACATAATCATCTCATCAAGTCGGTTCAAAAACTCAGGTCTAAATGACGCTCTCAAGGAATTCATAACCATATTCTCACAATGCTCAGAAATATTACCCTGCTCATCAATTCCTTCAAGCAAATATTCCGAACCAAGATTAGAAGTAAGAATAATAATTGTATTCTTAAAATCTACAGTTCTGCCCTGGGAATCAGTAATTCTACCATCATCCAAAACCTGCAAAAGCACATTAAACACATCCGGATGAGCTTTCTCAATCTCATCAAAAAGCACTACCGAATAAGGCTTTCTTCTAACCGCTTCAGTAAGCTGTCCGCCTTCTTCATAGCCAACATATCCCGGAGGCGCCCCAATGAGTCTGGATACAGAAAATTTCTCCATATACTCACTCATATCAAGTCTTACCATATTATTCTCATCATCAAAAAGTCTCTCAGCCAATGCCTTGGCAAGCTCAGTCT
>CAZNUK010000066.1:0-12588 GCA_964576255.1 uncultured Butyrivibrio sp. | reverse complement strand
ACAGTTAAACATTATATAATATGCCAATTATGATGTCAACTGCTTTTTTCCTATTTTTCTCACTTTTTCTGCACATCTATATCAACACCGTCAGTAAAATTCCTGCCACAATAATTCCTGCACAAAATAGCTTGAACAGAATATTTTTTTCCTTAAAAATAAGCTTACCTCCCACAATGGAAACCACACAGCAGGACTGCTTAATAAGTGTCATTATGGTAACTTTGCTGTCAGGGTCTGCATTGGCAATAAAAAGAGCTCTGTCCGCCAACACAAATAGCACGCTTAGAATCCATATCCAGTAATTTTTCAAAAGACTTTTCCAATTAATTTTAATACGCTTAACAAGTACATATATACTATAATACACTACCATAAAAAACATATACCAGAACTGCAGCTGTCCACTGGTCAACTCAGTACTCATAAGGTATTTATCCATCGTTGAAGACACCGCATTAAGCATACAGCTTACAAGGGCTATTACCACAAAAATAATTTTTACATTTTCAGTGTCAACTTTTGTGCCGGTTTTTTTGCTCTGAATTATATTAGGAAGTGGCAGTATCAAAAGGCCTATTGACACAAATATAAGTCCAGCGATCTGATTCGCTCCCATAGTTTCCTTGAGGAAAACCACGCCTAGTAACGTGGCAAAAAGAACTCTGGATAATTCCAATATTCCCATCAGACTGATTGGCAGTCTTTTGATAGCATTAAAACTGCACATCCAAGCTACAAATATGACAAAGGATTTCAGTGCTATCAATAAATATGTACCAACCGGAAGACCACCTGCGTTACGAGCCTCCGGCACCACAAATAAAAATGACAATAAAGTATGGAAAAATAAGACCTCCATAACCTCATTCCTCATAAGTGCCTTCTTTTTGCAGATTTCCCTTCCGCCCTTAGCAAGCCCATAAAATAATGTACACAAAATCCAAATCATAGGTCAGCTTCCTTATATTTAATTTCCACAAGGGTAAGTCCTCTTGCCGGTGCTGTTGGTCCTGCAAGCTGTCTGTCCCTTCCCTCAATAATTGCCGGAATATCCGCTGGACTTATGGCTCCCTGCCCTACTTTAAGCAGGGTTCCTGCGATAATTCTTACCATATTATACAAAAATCCATTGCCAGTGACTCTGATAATCACCTTACAGCCTGTGCGACACACGTCAAGAGAATATATTTTTCTCACTTTATCCTCCACCTGAGCCCCCGCTGAACAAAAGGAAGTAAAATCATGCTCTCCAACAAAATGTTCACATGCTTTTTTCATATTTTCCATGTCAAGTTTGCCATAGTCAAAATGACAGTACAGCCTTTCCTTAGGATTTTCAAAAGTGTCATTCCATACACTGTATTCATAGGTTTTAACGCAATCCACATGTCTTGGGTGAAAATCATCCTTTACAACCCTTGACTCGTGTATCTTAATATCCTCCGGAAGTCTTGCATTCAATGCGTATGCTATTTTTTCCGGAGCAATTCTTGTCTCCACATCAAATACTGCCACATTTCCCATGGCATGAACCCCTGCGTCCGTTCTGCTGGCACCGATAAGCATAACAGGCTGGGCAAACAAGTCCTCCAAGGCGTTTTTAAGCACACCTTCTACAGTTACCGCGTTTGGCTGTACCTGCCAGCCTGAATATGAAGTTCCGTCATAAGCAACTCTCAACATTATTCTCATAACAACCACTCCCACGCAAGTTTTACAACAATCATAGTGGCAAGATATAACCACAAAATCACATAGCCGAACACATCCCTGCTCTTGTATTTTAATGGTTTCATCTGAGTTCTGTTGTTGCCACCTCTATAGCACCTTGCCTCCATAGCAGTGGCAAGGTCCCCGGCTCTTCTCACAGCTGATACAAAAAGGGGCACAAGTATGGGCACCATTGCCTTTACTCGCTTAAAAATATTGCCATTTTCAAAATCCGCACCTCTTGCAGCCTGAGCCTTCATTATTTTGTCTGTTTCTTCTATAAGAATAGGAATAAAACGAAGTGCAATGGACATCATCATTGCAATCTCATGCACCGGCACCTTAATTACTTTAAGGAATCGCAGAGCCTTCTCCAGACCATCCGTAAGACTATTTGGCGTGGTGGTCAAAGTCATAAGTGATGAGCCCATAATAAGAAGTACAAACCTCACAGCCATATACACCGCCTGAATTATTCCTTCGTAGGTAATTTTAAAAATCCAAAACTTGACCAAAATCTTGCCATCAATGAAAAACATATTCAGTAACACACTTATGAGCAAAATAATAAAAATTGATTTCAGACCCCTTAAAATGTATTTTACAGGCACCTTGGACATATGAATACATACAAACAAAAATACCGCCGCCAACAGATATACTGCCGGATTTTTGGCAATAAAAAGAGATATTATATACAGGACAGTACCAAAAAGCTTCACCCTTGGGTCAAGCTTGTGAATTATGGATTCAGTTGGATAATATTGTCCTATTGTAATATCCCTTATCATCTACTATTTTTCCTTTATTGCTTTAATAAGTGATTGACAGGCTTCCTCTACTGTTACAGCCTTAGTGTCAACCTTAAATCCTTTTTTGCTTAAATCGTTCATTATATAGGTAATTTCCGGAGCGCAAAGTCCCACTGCCTCCAATTCCTTGTAATGTCCAAAAATCTCCTTCGTGCTGTCATCATATAACAGCTCCCCTTGATTCATAACCAAAATTCTGTCCACATATTTGGCAACGTCTTCCATGCTATGGGACACGAGAATTATTGTAGTCTGAAGCTCCCTGTGCATCTTGGTAATCATATCAAGAATTTCATCCCTGCCTTGTGGGTCAAGACCCGCTGTGGGCTCGTCCAAAATAAGATATTCCGGGCGCATCGCCAGCACACCTGCTATTGCCACTCTTCTTTTTTGTCCTCCTGACAGTTCAAAAGGAGAATGATAAAATATTTCCGGTTCAGCTCCAACCATATCCAGAGCTTCAAAAGCTCTAAGCTCTGCATCTTTTTGGGACATTCCCATATTCTTAGGGCCAAAACACACATCTTTAAATACAGTCTCTTCAAACAGCTGATGCTCCGGATACTGAAATACCAATCCCACCTTGGAGCGCAAAGCCTTTCTGTTATAGCCCTTGGAGTTAATATCGTCTCCGTCAAAAAACACTGTACCACTTGTAGGCTTTAAAAGTCCGTTAAACATCTGGGTAAGCGTAGATTTGCCGGAGCCTGTGTGTCCAATAAGTCCCACAAATTCATTCTGATTAATCACCAGACTTATATCCTTAAGAGCATGCTTAACAAAGCCGGAGCCTTCGCCATATATATAGTTAACTTTATCTAATATAATCGACATAATTCCTCCACAAGCTCTTTTGATGTCAAAATTCCGTCAGGCAAAGGAACACCCTGTTTCTTAAGCTCATAAGCCAGTTCTGTGGCCTGTGGCACATCCAGTTTCAATTCTTTCATCTTATCAACATCTGAAAAAATCTGACGTGGAGTTCCCTCCATAACTACTTTTCCTTTGTCCATAACAAAAATTTTATTTGCCATAGCCGCTTCATTCATATAGTGGGTGATTAAAATAATGGTTACACCCTCTGTGCGGTTAAGCTCTAAAATTGTATCCATAACCTCCTTGCGACCACTTGGGTCTAACATAGAGGTAGGTTCATCCATTACTATACATGTTGGCTTCATTGCAAGCACTCCTGCAATTGCCACACGCTGTTTCTGACCACCGGACAGCTTGTTAGGGGAATATTCTCTGTATGCAGCCATTCCCACCTTATTAAGGGCGCTATCCACTCTGGTCCATATATCTTCAGTAGGAACTCCCAGATTTTCTGGGCCAAATCCTACATCCTCTTCAACTATAGTTCCAATTATCTGATTATCCGGATTCTGAAAAACCATTCCGGCAGTCTGTCTTATATCCCACAGCTTATCTTCATCTGTGGTATCCATTTTGGAAACCCATACAGTTCCCTCTGTTGGTGTAAGCAAGGCATTAATATGTCTTGCAAGCGTAGATTTTCCTGAGCCGTTATGTCCAAGAATAGCCACAAAATCTCCCTTAGAAACATCAATATTCACTTTATCAACGGCAGTCTGTATGCCTTCTACATTACCATCCTCATCACGACGGATATATTCAAATACAAGATCCTGTGTCTCTACAATTCCCATATACTCACCACACATTGAAAAAATGAACGAATGTTGTCACCAACATTCGTCCATAAATTCACACATACTTATTGATTAAACTAACTCAAGAAGTACTTCCATAGCTGCGTCACCCTTACGCTGACCAATCTTAACGATTCTTGTGTAACCACCGTTACGATCTGCGTACTTAGGAGCGATTTCGTCAAACAACTTATCTGCAACGCTAACTACCTTAGTATTTCTCTTTCTTCCTGCTGCTTCAGTAGGAACCTCTGTTACAGAGTAAAGTGTCTTCATCATCTGTCTTCTGGCATGAACTCTTGAAGGTAAATCCTTCTTAATTGACTTCTCAACAGTATCATAAACTGTCTTCTTCTTTCCGTCAACTACTTCCTTAACTCTCTTGCCATCTTTATCCTTACGAGCCACTCTAGCAGAAACTGTAACTGTCTCAAAGTTATCTTTTTCTTTAACTGCTAATGCAATTAAACCATCAGCAACCTTGCGGATTTCCTTAGCCTTAGCTTCAGTTGTAACGATTTTGCCATTGTAAAGCAAAGCTGTTACCTGGTTTCTAATTAAAGCTTTTCTCTGAGAAGATGTTCTTCCAAGCTTTCTATAACCTGCCATTTGTTGCTTCCTCCTTATTTATTAGTCGTCACTTGAATTAAGAGATAATCCAAGTTCCTTTAATTTGGCAAGAACCTCTTCAAGGGACTTACGTCCAAGGTTTCTTACCTTCATCATATCTTCAGATGTTCTGTTACATAACTCTTCAACGGTATTGATATTTGCTCTCTTTAAGCAGTTGTATGAACGAACTGAAAGTTCTAATTCATCAATGCTCATAACAAGTGCCTTCTCAATTTCTGTGTTTTCCTTAACACTCATAACTTCAACATTCTGTCCACGCTCTGAAAGGTTGATGAATAAGCTTAAATGCTCACTTAAAACCTTAGCTGCAAGACTTACTGCATCGTCCGGTGTTATAGTACCGTTGGTATAAACTTCTAATGTAAGCTTGTCATAATCTGTAACCTGGCCAACACGTGTATTCTGAACAGTCATATTTACACGATCAACAGGTGTATAGATAGAATCTACTGAAATAACTCCGATAGGAGTATCATCACGCTTATTCTTATCAGCGCTTACGTATCCTCTACCATTAGTGATTGTAAGTTCCATAAATAACTTGCAATCGTTGCCACCATTTAATGTAGCAATTACCAAATCTGGATTTAAAATCTCAATATCAGAATCCACCTGGATATCTGCTGCTGTAACAACTCCATCACGACCGTCACACTCGATGTATGCAATCTTAACATCATCACTGCTGCTATTGTTCTTAATAGCAAGCTTCTTGATGTTCATAATAATATCACTTACATCTTCCTTCACGCCCGGAATTGGGCTGAACTCATGTAATACGCCTTCGATTTTAACCTGGCTAACTGCTGAACCAGGAAGTGATGAAAGCATAATTCTTCTGAGGGAATTTCCAAGTGTTGTACCATAGCCTCTTTCGAGTGGTTCAACAACAAATCTTCCATATCTCTTATCTTCAGATATCTCTTCGATTTCAATTTTTGGTTTTTCAAATTCGAACACTAAAAGCCCCTCCTTTTATGGGTATATTTGCATCGAGGGTGTTATCTATTATTTAGAATATAACTCGACAATAAGCATCTCATTAACAGGAACATCGATCATATCTCTTGTAGGAACCTGCTTAACGCTTCCCTTAAGATTATCATGATCTGCCTCAAGCCACTCTGGAACAAGTCTTGCACCAGTTACTTCAAGGATATCTTTGTATCTCTGTGAAGCTTTGCTCTTAGCTTTTTCTTTGATTTCGATAACATCACCAGCACTTACAAGGTAAGATGGGATGTTAACACACTTTCCATTAACAAGAACGTGCTTATGATCTACGATCTGTCTAGCCTCTCTTCTAGTTCTGGCATATCCTAATCTGAAAATAACATTATCAAGTCTGAGCTCAAGCATAGACATAAGGTTATCACCTGTCATACCGCTCATTCTATCAGCTTTCTTAAAGTAATTTCTGAAAGGTTTTTCAAGAACACCGTAAATGAATTTTGCTTTCTGTTTCTCGCGAAGCTGAAGTCCATATTCACTTACTTTCTTATTGGCTCTTTCTAATTTTCTGTTTGATTTCTTATCTATTCCTAAATAAACTGGATCAAGTCCAAGTGATCTGCATCTCTTAAGAACAGGAACTCTATTAACTGCCATTCTTTATTACACCTCCTATTAGACTCTTCTGCGCTTTGGTGGACGACATCCGTTATGTGGTACCGGAGTAACGTCCTTGATGCTGGTTACTTCAAGACCACATGCCTGAAGAGCACGAATTGCTGCTTCACGTCCTGAACCTGGTCCCTTAACCATAACGTCTACTGATTTTAATCCGTGTACTAAAGCTGCCTTAGTTGCAGTTTCCGCTGCCATCTGAGCTGCATAAGGAGTAGATTTCTTTGAACCTCTAAATCCAAGACCACCGGCACTTGCCCATGACAATGCGTTACCCTCTGTATCAGTAATTGTAACGATTGTGTTGTTAAATGAAGACTGGATATGTGCCTGTCCGCGTTCAACGTTTTTCTTAACGCGCTTTTTTGTAACTTTTTTTGTCACTTTAGCCATTTTTTAAACTAACCTCCCTTATGGGTTCCCGTTTATTCATCGGGTATTATTTTTTCTTATTTGCTATTGTTTTCTTAGGACCCTTACGAGTTCTAGCGTTGGTTTTTGTCTTCTGTCCTCTAACAGGAAGACCTTTTCTGTGACGAATGCCTCTATAGCATCCAATTTCCTGTAATCTCTTGATGTTAAGAGCTGTTTCTCTTCTGAGATCACCTTCTACTAACTGACTAGCGTCAATTACGTCTTTAATTCTTCCTACTTCTTCATCAGTAAGATCCTTAACACGTGTGTCCGGGTCTACTTTAGCTTCAGCAAGAATACGGGTTGCACTTACTCTGCCGATACCATAAATATAGGTAAGGCCGATTTCAACACGTTTTTCTCTTGGTAAGTCTACACCAGCGATACGAGCCATGTGCGCATTACACCTCCATTTGTTTAATTTTTTGACAATATTTTAAGTGGCTGACAACACACCCTGGTGGTTCGCCACTGCAGCCGCATATTGATTGCGGTACTCCTACTGCATAAAATGCAACCGTAAGAGCTATATATCAAAATATCCAGACAATCCAAAAAGGACTAAATTAGCCCTGTCTCTGCTTGTGTTTTGGATTTTCACAGATAATCATGATATTTCCTTTTCTCTTAATGACTTTGCATTTTTCACAAATAGGTTTTACTGATGATCTAACCTTCATGGTAAATCCTCCTTTCCACGAAAAAGCAACTTTTTTGATAAAGTTGAAAAAAAACGTCCGTTTGATATTGTAGCATATCAAAATATAGAATACAAGCAAAAATTTTATATTTTTTACTTATCTCTCCAAATTATTCTTCCTTTTGAAAGATCATATGGGGACAACTCAATTGTAACTTTATCTCCAGGAATAATTCTGATGTAGTTCATTCTAAGTTTTCCGCTTATATGAGCTAATACCTTATGTCCATTTTCAAGTTCTACCTGAAACATGGCATTTGGAAGCTTCTCAACAACAGTTCCTTCAATTTCAATTACATCTGCTTTAGACATTCATTAACCTCCTGCTTACTTTTGATGCTATTCAGATATTTTTTTATGGAATATTTTAAATCTTCATTCTGCAATTTTCCGGTTTCAAGCTTTGCCTCTATCAACGGGTCCTTATATTCAATGACCTCTATATGCTTTGGATTCTTCCTCTTGGGATTCTCCAGTTTTTTATATTTGCCATCCGAAACCCATATGCCATCTTGATTATCTACTATTATATAGATGGAATCCTTATCACGGCCTGCATTTGATTTACAAAAACTTCCTCTAATTAAATGTGTCATAATATCCCTCAAGATTTTAATAACGAAAGGATGTCACATCCTTCCTCGGTAATGAGGACTGTGTTTTCATAATGTGCGGATAACTTTCCGTCATTCGTAACAACTGTCCAGTCATCATCCAACCAGGATACTTTGTAGGTCCCTGCGTTAATCATGGGCTCAATCGCCAATGTCATTCCAGGTACCAGTTTTGGACCTCTGTTTTTCTGTCTGAAGTTAGGAATCTGTGGGTCCTCATGTAAATGTGAACCGATTCCGTGTCCTACCAGATCTCTTACAACGCCGTAGCCAAAGCTTTGTGCGTAGTCCATAATTGCATTGGAAATATCATGTAAATGATTTCCCGGTTTTGCATACTTAATTCCTTCAAAAAAACACTGTTTAGTTACTTCAATTAATTTGGCCGCATCTGCTGAAATATTTCCAACCCCATGGGTTCTTGCTGCATCTGAGTGATATCCTTTGTAGATAACACCTGCATCCAGACTTACGATATCTCCTTCTTTAAGAATTCTCTTCTTAGAAGGGATTCCGTGAACTACTTCTTCATTAACAGACACACAAATTGAAGCAGGATAACCATTGTAGTTTAAAAAAGAAGGGTCGCAACCATATGAGCGAATCAACTTTTCTCCTACCTGGTCTATCTCAAGTGTCGTTATTCCAGGTTCAATTATCTGGCCAAGTTCATTATGAACCTCAGCGAGAATCCTTCCGGCTTCTCGCATCAGTTCTATTTCTCTTGGTGTCTTAATTGTTATAGACATTTTTACGCTCCTAAGATATCAACGATGGCATTAAATACATCTTCCATATCCTTAGTACCATCTACCTCATGAAGAACACCTGCATTTGTATAATAATCAATCAAAGGCTGTGTCTGCTCATGATATACATCTAAGCGCTTTTTAACTGTCTCCGGCTTATCATCATCACGAAGAACTAACTCTGCCTGACACTTATCACAGATACCCTCAACCTTGGTTGGGATGTGAACGATGTGATATGTTGCGCCACAGCTAAGACATGCTCTTCTGCCTGACATACGATTGATGATGTTTTCATCCGGAACTTCTACATTAATGGCGAAATCAACTTTTGCACCATTTTTTGCAAGAGCTTCTGAAAGAGCTTCTGCCTGTGGGATTGTTCTTGGGAAACCATCCAATACATAACCATTCTGGCAATCCTCTGCTTTAACTCTATCAACAACAAGGTCAACTACCAACTCATCCGGAACAAGTAATCCCTGATCCATATATGATTTTGCTTTCTGACCAAGCTCTGTGTTATTCTTAATATTTGCCCTGAAAATATCTCCTGTAGAGATATGAGGGATATTGTATTTTGCACAGATTTTATCAGCCTGTGTGCCTTTTCCTGCTCCAGGAGCACCTAACATAATAATCTTCATATAATCTGCCTCCCTTTTATTAATCATTCAGGAATCCTTTGTAATCACGAACTACAAGCTGTGATTCAATCTGACGAATTGTCTCGATAACAACACCTACGATAATGATGATAGATGTTCCACCGAAGGAAACATTCGCATTAAACAATCCTGAACATACAATAGGAATAATCGCTACGATTATAAGTCCAACTGCACCAATAACAATCATCTTGTTAACTACCTTAGTAAGGTAATCAGCTGTTGGCTTACCAGGTCTGATACCTGGGATAAATCCTCCGCTCTTCTTCATATTATTAGCAATCTCAACCGGATTGAAAGTAATTGAAGTATAAAAATATGCGAAGAAAATAATTAATGCAATATACACAATCAATCCCAATGTATAAATCATATTATCCTTATCGAACCAGCTGCTGGTCTGTAAACCTAATAAGATTTTACCACCTACAGTTGTATAATCGACGCCGGCAAATGATGCGATAATCATCGGTACTGATAAAAGTGACTGAGCAAAAATTACAGGGATAACGCCTGCGGTGTTAACCTTAACCGGAATATGTGAAGAATTTCCACCATATGTTTTTCTTCCCTGAATCTTCTTGGAGTACTGTACCGGAATCTTTCTCTCACCACCACAAAGGAGTATTGTAAGAACTACCATTCCGATAATAATCACCAAAATTGCAACAATTGCAATTGTTGCTTTAAGTACTTCCTGTCCTTTGATAAATGTCTCGTATAACGTTACAAAATCCGCAGGTATTGTGGAAATTATGTTAATTATCAGGACAATTGAAATACCATTACCTACACCCTTTTCAGTAATTCTTTCACCAATCCACATAAGGAGTGTAGAACCTGCTACCAATACAGATACCATCAATGCCGCTGAGAAAATCTTCTCGCCAACAGGCATTGAACTATATCCTACGATAAGTCCCTGATTACCGAAGCCGATAACCATAGCCACACTTTGGATTAAAGCAAGAACAACTGTTACATAACGTGTAATTGAAGCAATCTTCTTTCTTCCATCCTCACCATCTTTCTGCATTTCCTCAAGCTTAGGAATAGCAATTGTGAGAAGCTGCATAATAATTGATGATGTAATGTATGGAGAAATGCTTAATGCAAAAATTGAGGCGTTCGAAAGGGAACCACCTGTAACTGCATTAATCATACTAAATTCTCCACCTGAGAATATGGATGAAAGGATAGCAGTATTAACACCAGGAATAGGAATTAAACTTCCTATCCTGATGACAACCAGCATTAATAATGTAAAAAGAAGCTTCGAACGAATTTCTTTAACTCTAAATGCGTTTGCTAATGTTTTAAACATTAAATCACCTCACAGGTTCCACCAAGAGCTTCAATCTTCTCTTTAGCTTTTGCACTGAAAGCGTTAGCCTTAACTGTAAGCTTCTTAGTTAATTCTCCGTTTCCAAGAATTTTAACGCCATCCTTTGGATTACTTACGATTCCAGATTCAATTAAAGACTCAACTGTTACAACAGCTCCATCTTCAAATGCCTCAAGTGCCTTTAAGTTAATTCCAATGATTTCAAGGCTGTTTCTGTTTGTGAAACCTCTCTTAGGGATTCTTCTGTATAATGGCATCTGACCACCTTCGAAACCTGGTCTTGGAGCTCCTGAACGAGCCTTCTGACCCTTATGTCCCTTGCCGGCTGTTTTACCATTTCCTGAACCGTGTCCACGGCCTCTTCTAAAATTATCGCTGTGCTTTGAACCAGCAGCAGGCTGTAAATTTGATAAATCCATTGTTGCACCTCCTTGTATTGAAATTAAATTTCTTCTACTTTAACAAGGTGATTTACCTTAAAAATCATACCTCTTACAGCATCATTGTCAGGTAATTCAACAGTCTTGTTAAGTTTTGTAAGTCCAAGTGCTTCAACAGTTTTAACCTGCTTTGGAATAGCACCGATTGTTGATTTTACTAATGTTACTCTTAATTTGTTTGCCATCTTCGCTACCTCCTATTATTTATAGAGCTCTTCTACAGATTTTCCACGAAGCTTAGCTACCTCTTCAGGAGTCTTTAAATTAGCCAAACCTTCGATTGTTGCAAGTACAACGTTCTGTTTGTTGTTAGATCCTAAAGATTTTGTACGGATGTTCTTAATTCCGGCTAACTCGATTACGCTACGAGCTGGACCACCGGCAATAACACCAGTTCCGTCTGGAGCTTTCTTCAGAAGTACTGAAGCGCTACCAAATTTTCCAATCAAATCATGTGGAATGCTTCCATTCTCATCTACAGGAACAGAAACAAGCTTCTTCATGGCATCTTCTTTTCCCTTACGAATTGCTTCTGGGATTTCCATTGCCTTACCAATTCCGGCACCAACGTGTCCGTTACCATCTCCAACAACAACAAGTGCAGAGAATCTCATATGACGTCCACCCTTAACTACCTTGGTAACACGCTTGATTGATACTACTTTCTCGTTTAATTCTAATTGACCAGCATCAATAATTGTACGTTTCATCTGTTTCTCCTTCCTGATTAAAACTCAAGACCAGCTTCACGAGCTGCCTCGGCTAATGCTTTAATTTTGCCCTGATATATGAAACCGCCTCTATCATAGACAACAGTTGTGATTCCCTTTTCAATTGCTTTCTTAGCAATAACTTTTCCTAAGTAAGCAGCTGCTTCAACATCATTTGTCTTCTCTAATTCAGCCTTTACGTCCTTTTCAAGAGTTGATGCTGCTACGAGAGTCTTTCCAACTGTATCGTCAATAATCTGAGCGTACATATGATTATTACTTCTGAATACTGCGAGTCTTGGTCTCTCAGCTGTTCCACTGAAACGATTACGTATTTTTCTATGCTTGTTCACACGAACTTTAGCTCTTGATTCTTTACTAACCATCTTTGTTCCACTCCTTTAATTATTTCTTACCAGTCTTACCAACCTTACGTCTGATAACTTCATCAACATACTTGATACCCTTACCCTTATATGGTTCAGGCTCTC
>CAZNUK010000065.1:0-12952 GCA_964576255.1 uncultured Butyrivibrio sp. | reverse complement strand
AGGTAAGGCAGCTAAGGTTAAAGAGCTTGTAAAATAATTGGTTAATCGACGCGGTAGATATTTATATCTATCGCGTTTGACGTTTTAAGTGGAAATATGGTACTATTTTATCAGTAAAAGTATTTGGGAGCACTTATGATTACATTTAAAAAACGAGAGATAATATATAGACCCCATGAAGTTGTGGTTAAAATAATTGTAGATGTTATTGTTATTGTATGTTTGGCATTTTTAACCGTAACTTTTTTCTTTGATAATACTACAATTACGGGACATTCCATGAATGCAACCCTTAATCACACTGATGTTATGCTGGTTAATAAGGCGGTATATCAGTTTAGGAATCCTAATCGTTATGATATTATTGTTTTTGAACCGAATATTGGTAATGTTTCGGATTATTATATTAAGAGGGTTATTGGATTACCGGGAGAAACGGTACAGATAATTGACGGAAGAGTGTATATTGATGGCAAGCCTTTGGAAGATGATGTCATTGATATGGAAATATACAATGCAGGTAATGCAGCAGAGCCAATTACCCTTGGATATAATGAGTATTTTGTTCTTGGGGATAATAGAAATAATAGTGATGACAGCCGTTTTTCCAATGTGGGGCTTGTAAAAGCAGATTCCATTGTAGGAGTGCCTTGGTTTGTTATTTATCCATTTGAGGATTTTGGCAATATCGAGGCCAAGACACTAGAGGAAGAAACGGAAGCTAACAAATAATTGCAGTGAGGAATAATAATGAAAATACAGTGGTATCCTGGTCATATGACCAAAGCTAAAAGAATGATGCAGGAGGATATTAAGCTTATTGACCTTGTGATTGAGCTTTTGGATGCAAGAATTCCAATATCCAGCCGTAATCCTGATATTGATAGTCTTGCAGCTAATAAATCAAGACTTATTCTTCTTAATAAATCAGATTTGGCAGATGATAAAATTACATCTGAATGGGTTGAATATTTTAATAATAAGGGGTTTCTTGTTGTTAAACTTGATTCAAGAAATCGCGGTGGAATGAAAATGGTTAACAACGCCATTATGGAGGCTTGCAAGGCTAAGATAGAAAGAGACAGAAAAAGAGGTATCTTAAACCGTCCTGTCAGAGCAATGGTTGCAGGAATACCTAATGTAGGTAAATCCACTTTTATTAATTCTTTTGCGGGAAGAGCCTGTGCCAAAACAGGCAACAAACCGGGAGTTACTAAGGGTAAACAGTGGATTAGACTTAATAAGAATGTTGAACTTCTTGATACCCCTGGAATTCTCTGGCCTAAATTTGATGATGAGAAGGTTGGAACGGATTTAGCTTTTATAGGCTCAGTTAATGACCAGATTCTTAATCTTAATGAATTGGCATATGAGCTTATCGAATATATTATGAAGGCTTATCCGGGAGTTATTAACGAGCGATATGGCGTAGAAGAAAATGAGCCAAACAGTATTTTTGAAGCTGTGGCTATTAATAAGTCCTGCCTGAAAAAAGGCGGAGAGCCGGATGTGGATAAGGCAGTTGCAATGATTATTGATGATTTTAGAAGTGGCAAGCTTGGAAGAATAACAATTGAGAAGCCACAAGACTATGAATAAAAGAGGTTAGTTATGACCAAGGAAGAGAGATTACAGGCTGAGTTAGCCAGAACCAAGAATATGCAGAAATTTGAAGAGGAATACTCCATGTATACACATATCTGTGGGGTGGATGAGGTAGGAAGAGGTCCTTTGTGTGGTCCTGTTGTTGCCGGAGCAGTTATTCTTCCTAAAAACTGCGATATTTTATATATTAATGACTCCAAAAAATTAAGTGAGAAGATGCGAGATGTTCTCTACGATGAAATTTCTAAGGGCGCCATTGCCTGGGGAATCGGAGTGGTGTCACCGGAGCGAATTGATGAAATCAATATTTTGCAGGCGACATATGAAGCTATGAGATTAGCTATTGAGAATTTAAAGGTTACACCCGATATATTATTTAACGATGCAGTTACTATTCCTGGGGTTGATATTAAACAGGTTCCTATCATTAAAGGAGATGCCAAGAGTCAGTCCATTGCCGCTGCAAGCATTATGGCAAAGGTTACAAGGGATAGAATGATGCAGGCTTATGATGAAGCATATCCAATGTATGGTTTCGCCAGAAATAAGGGCTATGGAACCAAAGAGCATATGGAAGCCCTTAGGGAATATGGACCTTGTCCTATTCATAGAAGAAGCTTTATTAAAAATATTAAAGGACGATAATAATGAATATAACCGGAGTTAATTATATTTCTAATGCAACAGAAAATACCATTACGCAAGCTGGAAATAATAATCAGCTTCAGGTTATTGTGCCTTCAAATCTTTCCTCTAAGGAGGCTGGAATTGCTCTTTTGAGAAGCCTTCAGGCAGGTGATTCCTTTACTGGAGAGATTACCAATATAACACAGAATGAGATTACCCTGGCATTATCTGATCAGGTTAGTGTCAATGCAACACTTGCGGATGCTTTATCCTACAATATCGGGGATACTGCATCCTTTTCTGTGAAAGAAAATAATGGTGACAGAATTATCCTTAAATCAGCCACTAATCCTGAGATGAAAAATCTTATGAATGAGCAGACAATAACTACAGCTCTTAGAAATGCGAATATAGCTGTTAACGAGACAACAGTTTCTCTTGTGAATAACCTTATGAAGCAGGGGCAGCCAATAGATTCCAAATCTCTTCATGCCCATCTGAATGCTATGGATAAGGTTCCCAATGCAACGCCTGAGGATGTGGCAATTCTCACAAGGATGAAGCTTGAGGTCAATGAGCAGAATGTAACAGCACTTCATAATTATATGGACTATGAAAAAGGAATGACAGGGCAGACTAGTGAGTTAGCCAATAATCTGGTTACAGCCCTTACTAATTCAGAAGGTAATTTAGAAGCAGGACAGCTTTTAATGGATGTGCTTAATTCTTTTTCAGAAACAATTTCTCCTGAAGAAAATCTGACCTCTGGGATGAAGAATGACAATCTGGTTAATATAAAAACACAATTAAGCAATATTGCCAACACCTCCGATGCAGGCACCACGCAGCTTGTTAATAACCTCATTAGTAAGCTTGATAGTGGTAAAATTACAGCCAAAGAATTTTTAATTGACATTTCCCAGATTTTAAAAGGGGAAAACATCGATAAAGAAGCAGTTAATGCTTTGCTCAAAGGTAAGGAATTTAATGAGGTTGTTAATAATTTCTTAAGGCAGGAGATGTATATTAAGCCTGATGAGGTTAATCACAGTAATATTAATAAGTTATTTAGCAAATTGCTTAAAGACAATGAAACATTGTCTAATAAATTGTCCAACAACCCTGTTATGACTGAATTTTTGCAAAACAATCAGAATGTTTCTAATAACATTGAATTTATGAATAACATTAACCATTTTATGAATTTTGTTCAGATTCCCCTTAAGATGTCCGGGCAGAATGCTCATGGAGATTTGTATGTATATAAGAATGGCAAAGGAGTTTCGGCAGATAAGGACGAATTAAAAGCATTTTTACATCTTGATATGGAGCATCTGGGAGCTTTGGATGTACTTGTCAAATTAAAAAATTCCAATGTCACCACTAATTTTAAAGTAGAGACAGAGGAGATTCTTGATTATATTGAAGCCCATATGGACGAGCTTAATAGTGCTCTCAATAAATTGGGCTATAATGTCAGTTCCACAGTGGATTTGAATACTACACCGTACAGCTTCCATACAGAAGTGATTGAAAAAGAATTTCCACCAATGGATATTAAGAGATTTTCCTTTGATGTAAGGGCATAGGTGATGATATGGATAATAAGGAAAATAAGAAAAAACAGGCCATAGCCCTTCAATATAATCCGGGAGATGAGGCACCGGTAATTGTAGCGGCAGGTACGGGCCTGGTTGCTGAGAAAATCATAGAAAAAGCCAAGGAAAGTGATGTGCCTCTTTATGAGGATGCCAAGCTTGCAAGCACTCTTTCTAAATTAGAAATCGGAGATATGATTCCGCCAGAGTTATACGGAGTAGTTGCACAGATTCTGGTGTTTGTGGATAACCTTGATAAACTGAAAGGAAAAATGGATGGTAAATAAAAGAGCTTTAGGGGGAGAAAAAGAGCTTGTAGCCGCAGAATTTCTAAGAAATAACGGCTATAATATACTTCAGATGAATTTTCGTTGCAAATCAGGAGAGATTGATATTATTGCCAAGGATAAAGATACTCTGGTATTTTGCGAAGTAAAATATCGTTCAAAGAATAATTATGGACATCCATTAGAAGCTGTTAACACGAAAAAACAGCAGAAAATCATACAGACAACACGATATTATATGTTAATTAATAATATATCCGATGCCCAGAGAATAAGATTTGATGTAATCGGAATTTTAGGCGATAAAATCACACATGTTAGGAATGCGTTTTAATGAATATAGTTTATAATGATTTTAGTAATACAACCACATATCATGAGGGTAAGATACCATATTTTACTTTTAAACCATTTGAGGGTATGGATAATATAATTCACGCTTTTTCTACCAGAATTGGCGGAGTAAGTGATAATGAATATTCATCCATGAATTTGTCTTACACGGTGGGAGATAACGAGGATAATATCAGAAAGAACTTTGAGATATTTGGTAATGCAATCAAAGTTTCTGTGGACAATATGGTATATTCCCACCAGACACATACCTGTAATGTAATAAGAGTTACCAAAGAACATTTAGGAATGGGGATATTAAGAGCGCGAAATTTTTCGGATATAGATGGTTTAATCACCAATGAGCCGGGCGTGTGCCTTGTAACCTCATATGCTGACTGTGTGCCTTTATTTATTATTGATGAGATTAATAATGCAATTGGTTTATCCCATTCAGGCTGGAGAGGAACTGTGGGCAATATTGCTGATAACACAGTTAAATTAATGGAGCAGGAATTTGGTACTAAACCGGAGAATTTAAAGGTATTTATAGGACCATCTATTTGTTGTAATTGTTATGAAGTTTCCCTTGATGTGGCAGAGAAATTTGTTGAAAAATATGGACCCAAGTCATTTGATGATATTGTGATTCCTAAGGAAAATCTCAAATTCAAACTGAATTTACAGGTTGCAAACAGACAGAATTTTATCGAATTCGGAGTGCCACATAACAATATATTTATTACAGATATATGTACCTCATGTAATTCAGAGCTTTTATATTCACATAGGGCAAGTCATGGCAAACGTGGTGGATTATGTGGATTTTTAATGTTGAAATAAATTATTTACAAAACTACAATAAATTGATATTATTATGTGGACAAGTTTAGAAATGGAGAAATTTTATGAGTAAACCGGTAGTTGCCATTGTGGGAAGACCTAATGTAGGTAAGTCCACTCTTTTTAATGCATTGGCAGGTGAGCAGATTTCAATTGTTAAAGATACACCAGGTGTAACAAGGGATAGAATATATGCTGATGTTACATGGTTGAACTATAATTTTACATTAATTGATACAGGTGGTATTGAGCCTGATTCTAAGGACATTATTTTGTCACAGATGAGAGAGCAGGCTGAAATTGCCATTGCCACAGCGGATGTTATTATGTTTATGACAGATGTAAGACAGGGGCTTGTTGATTCTGATTCTAAGGTTGCAGATATGCTTAGACGTTCAGGTAAGCCTGTTGTTCTTGTGGTTAATAAGGTGGACAGCTTTCAGAAGATGATGGCGGATGTGTATGAGTTTTACAATCTTGGAATTGGAGAACCACACGCTATTTCTTCCATTGGTAAGTTAGGTCTTGGAGACATGCTTGACGAAGTTGTATCCCATTTTAATAAAGAGGATGCCGCAGAGGAAGAGGATGACAGACCAAGAGTTGCCATTGTTGGTAAGCCTAATGTAGGTAAATCCTCAATTATTAATAAGCTTTTGGGCGAAAACAGAGTAATTGTATCTAACATTGCAGGAACTACAAGAGATGCGATTGATACAGAGATAACATATAATGGCAAGGAATACGTGTTTATTGATACAGCCGGTCTTAGACGTAAGAATAAGATTAAGGAAGAATTAGAGCGTTATAGTATTATTCGTACAGTTACTGCGGTTGAGAGAGCGGATGTGGTGTTGGTTGTTATTGATGCCACTGAAGGAGTTACAGAGCAGGATGCCAAAATCGCCGGAATTGCCCATGAAAGAGGCAAGGGTATCATAGTTGTTGTTAACAAATGGGATGCCATTGAGAAAAATGACAAGACCATTTATGAACATACCAACAGAATTAAGGATATTTTATCTTTTATGCCTTATGCAGAGATTATGTTCGTGTCTGCCCAGACCGGACAGAGACTGGTTAAGCTGTATGATATGATTGATATGGTTATAGAGAATCAGAGCATGCGTGTTCAGACAGGTGTTCTTAATGAGATTTTGTCTGAAGCAGTTGCAATGCAGCAGCCACCTTCTGATAAGGGTAAGAGACTTAAGATTTTCTATATTACACAGGTGTCCATAAAGCCGCCTACTTTTGTGTTGTTTGTTAACAATAAGGAATTAATGCATTTTTCATATACCAGATATATTGAAAATAAGATTAGAGAGACATTTGGATTTAGAGGAACAGCACTTCATTTTATTATTAGAGAGCGTAGTGAGAAGGAGAGTTAATAATGGAACGCATCATTTGTTTGTGCATCGGATATGTTTTCGGAATGTTCCAGACCGCATATATATATGGAAGAGCTCATCATATTGATATCAGAGAGCATGGAAGTGGTAATGCAGGAACAACCAACGCTCTTAGAACATTAGGAAAAAGAGCAGCCCTTGTAGTTTTTATAGGAGATATGTTAAAGGCGATTATTCCATCATTACTTGTAAGATTTATTTTTCGTAATGATTTTCAGGATTCAATGACTCTTCTTGTATTATATACAGGATTTGGTGCTGTTTTAGGTCATAATTTTCCTGCATACCTTAAGTTCAAAGGTGGCAAGGGAATTGCCACAACAGGAGGATTTATTATTTCTCTCGGTCAGTGGCAGCTTATTGTAGTTGGATTAGCTGTATTTATTCTTGCTGTAGTAATTTCCAAATATGTATCAGCAGGGTCTCTTTTGATGGTACTGTCTGTATTTATTACTTTTATAATAATAACAAAAATAGGACTTGTAAAAGGACTTGCCACGACCAGAATTGAATACGAAGCAATTGGTGTATTCTTTGCATTCGTTGCTTTGGCATATATTAGACATAAAGCGAATATTGTAAGAATATTCAAGGGAACAGAGAATAAATTGTCGTTTAAGAAAAAAGCGGAGGCATAATATGGTTAAAATTGGTATGATAGGGGCCGGCGGCTGGGCGTTAGCATTATCAGTGTTACTTAATAACAATGGTCATGAAGTAACGGTATGGTCAAAGGTTACAGCTGAAATCGAAGGAATCAGACAGGATGGAGAGAATAAAAGGTCTCTTCCGGGAATTCCGATTCCAACTGAGATTAAGCTCACAACAGATTTAAGAGAATGTGCAGAAGATAAGGATTTTCTGGTTATGGCAGTTGCATCTCCGTATGTCAGAGCAACCTCTGCCGAACTTGCTGGATTAAATATTCCTAACCTTAAAATTGTTAATGTTGCAAAGGGTATAGAAGAAGGCTCTTTAATGACTATGACAGAAATAATTATGGATGAAATTAAGGACGCCAAGGTTGCAGTCTTATCCGGACCAAGCCATGCAGAAGAGGTTGGAAGAGGAATTCCTACTTCTTGCGTAATTGGTGCAGAAGAAAAAGAGTTTGCAGAATATCTTCAGAAGATTTTCTTTAGTGAGGTATTCAGAATATATATTAATCCTGATGTTAAAGGAATTGAAGTTGGTGGTTCGTTGAAGAACGTTATTGCACTTGCAGCAGGTGTGGTTGACGGACTTGAATATGGTGATAACACCAAAGCAGCCTTAATTACAAGAGGAATTTATGAAATTTCCAAATTGGGTGTTGCTATGGGCTGTAGTGCAGAAACTTTTTATGGACTGTCGGGAATTGGCGATTTAATTGTAACCTGCGGAAGTATGCACAGCCGCAACAGAAGAGCCGGAATACTTATCGGACAGGGACGTACTATGGAGGAAGCCATGGAAGAAGTGCATATGGTAGTAGAAGGTGTACATTCTGCCAAGTCGGCCTATGCTCTTTCTAAAAAATATGGAATTGATATGCCTATTATTGAAAAGGTATATTCAGTACTGTTTGAAGGCGAAGATGCCAAAGATGGTGTGCTTGAATTAATGAGCAGAATGCCTACAACTGAAAATACAAATATTCCTTGGTGAGAAAACAGTGTGAATATTTTTAAACCCCTTCTCATATGTATTAGTAAATACGGAAGGGGTTTTAATTATGGAAAATTCAAACAATCAGGAATTTCAGTTGTATAAAGACATTAAAGGTCGAACAAACGGGGATATATATATCGGTGTGGTTGGCCCCATAAGAACAGGAAAATCCACATTTATTAATCGTTTTATGGATATAATGATAATTCCCAAAATCAGCAATGCTAATGAAAAAGAACGTGTAATTGATGAATTACCTCAATCCTCAGGTGGCAGAACTGTTATGACCACTGAGCCTAAATTTATTCCTAAAGAAGCGGTTAGCATTAATTTAGGGGAGCATCTTAATGCCAAGTTCCGTCTTATTGACTGTGTTGGTTTTATGATTGATGATGCTCAGGGAATTTATGAGGATGAGAAAGAACGATATGTCAAAACACCATGGTTTCCTAATGAAATACCATTTTCAAAAGCAGCAGAATATGGAACTCAGAAAGTTATAAAAGACCATTCTACAATAGGCGTAGTAATTACAACGGATGGTACAATCGGAGAATTTTCAAGGGAAAATTATTTTGAAGCAGAAGAAAAGGCTATAACAGAATTAAAAAAGATTAACAAACCCTTTATAGTTATTGTTAACTCTGCAATTCCAGAATCTGAGGAAACTAAGCGTATTGCCCAGTCAATAAGCCGTAAATATGGTGTTTCTGCAATGCCTGTGGATTGTCAGAACATGGACAAAAATACACTTAATGAGATTTTAAGAACCATACTTTTGGAATTTCCTATTAACAGCATTGAATTTTATATGCCAAAATGGGTGGAAATGCTTCCGACAGAACATCCGATTAAAACAGATTTAATGCTTGTTGCCAGAAATGTTATGGATAAAATTACATATATCAAAGATGTAACTAATATGGACTTTAATATAGAATCAGAATATGCTTCCAAATTTAAATTTGAGGATTTTGATTTTTATAATGGACTTCAGAAGGTTAATATTTATATTGATGATAAATATTATTATGAGAATTTAAGCGAACTAACTGGAGAAAAAATTATGGATGAGTATGAACTTATCACTATGATAAAAACTTTATCCTGCCTCAAAAAAAACTATAATCGTTATGTAAACGCAATTGATTCAGCCAAATACAAAGGCTACGGAGTTGTAATGCCGGGGAGAGAAGAAATTATTCTTAACGAACCAGAGCTAATTAAGACCAACAATAAATATGGTGTTAAAATCAAAGCAGAAAGTCCTTCTGTGCATATGATTAAGGTTAATATTGCTACAGAAATCGCGCCAATTGTAGGAAGCGAAGACCAGGCAAAGGACTTAATTAAATATATTAATGACAGCTCCCAAAATGGCGATGTGTGGAATACAAGCATTTTTGGAAAATCCATGGGACAGCTTATTGAGGATGGCATAAAGGGCAAAATTCAGATGCTTACAGATGAATCACAGGTTAAATTACAAGATACAATGCAAAAAGTGGTTAATGACTCTAATGGCGGTCTTGTGTGCCTTATAATCTGATTTAATGAGTTGATACTTGCGTAAAAAACGTAGGTGTCAACTCATTTTTAGGTAGTAAAATTAACCAATTAAGTGTATAATAGCACATTATAAGAAAGTGAGATTTGAAATGGACGATTTTTATATAATTGCAGCTCTTCTTGTGGCAGCTATTTTAATATTAATAATTGTTGGTATAATTACATCAAAAAATACCACCAGAAAGCTGTATAACAAGCTTAAATCGGAATATGGGAAATTAAAAAATACTAACTATGATTATGATGAATTTGAGGCCATTTCCCATTATTACAAAAACACAATGGATGATAAGACCTATTGTGTGGATGATATTACATGGAATGATCTTGATATGGACAGTATTTTTATTTTGATTAATTCCACTTGTTCTTCTGTTGGACGAGAGTATTTATATAAGCTTTTAAGAACACCATCTAACCAACAAAAAGTCTTGAACGAGAGAGAAAGACTTATTAAGTATCTGGACTCCCATGAAGATGAACGAACCAAAATAATGATGGCACTTAAAATGATGGGCTACACCCGAAGACTTTCCATATCTGACTATATGAAGAATGTTTTTGCTCTTAAGCCGGGTTCTAATATGTTTCATTATTTGGTAAATATTATGCTGATTGCATCCCTTGTATATATGATTTTTATAGATGCTGTTTTGGGAATTTTATTTTTACTTATCAGTGCAGGAGTAACAATTGTTTCTTACTACAAATACAAGATGAAAATCGAAAATTACTTTATTTGTATTAAACAGCTGGTGGCTATGCTTGATGCAGGTAAAGAAATTGCCGGACTAAATATCGCTGAACTGTCAGAGTACAATCAGTACTTTATGAAATTAAGCAAAAAATTTGCCAAGGTAAGCCGAAATTCCTTCCTTCTTGTATCTTCCAGAGATAATAATGGTTCTCTTGTTGAGATTGTGATGGAATATGTAAGAATGTTTACTCATGTGGATTTAATTAAGTTTAATTCTATGTTAAAGCATATGGCAGGTAATTATGATGACGTTATTAATTTGATTGACAATTTGGGGCTAATTGACTCTATGATTAGCGTAGGAAGTTTTAGAAGAATTATTCCTTATTATTGTATTCCTACATTTGCGCAAACCGATGAAATAAACATTAAGGATGTGTATCATCTTGGGATAAAAGAGCCAGTGGCTAACTCAATCTGCGACAACAGACCTGTTTTACTTACAGGTTCTAATGCATCAGGTAAGTCCACATTCCTTAAATCTGTGGCAATTAATGCAATTCTAGCCCAAAGCATTAATACCTGCCCGGCAACAAGCTATACAGCACCTTATTACAGAGTATATTCATCCATGGCACTTAGGGATAGTATAGAATCCGGAGAAAGCTATTACATTGTAGAAATCAAATCTCTTAAGAGAATTATGGACAAAGCCAATGAGTCCGGAGACAGAATTTTGTGCTTTGTAGATGAAGTTTTAAGAGGAACCAATACGGTGGAACGTATAGCGGCTTCTTCACAAATTCTTAAAGAATTGGAATCTCAAAAGGTTATGTGTTTTGCAGCCACACATGATATAGAACTTACTTATATTTTGAAGGATTGCTATTCAAATTATCATTTTACAGAGCAGGTTGTGGATAATGAAATCGTATTTTCATACGAACTTATGAAGGGCAGAGCCACATCAAGAAATGCCATTAAACTTCTTGAAATAATCGGCTACAATAAAGAAATTGTTTCCAAAGCTCAAAACAGAGCTGAGGATTTTGTTAATACTGGTGTATGGAGGCAGATTTAATGAAAGTAGAAATATATACCGATGGAGCGGCCAGAGGCAATCCTGACGGACCGGGTGGTTATGGTACAGTTCTTAGGTATGAGGATAGCAAAGGCGTTGTTCATGAAAAAGAATTATCCCAGGGTTACATTAAAACAACTAATAACCGAATGGAATTAATGGCGGCAATAAGAGGCCTGGAGGCTCTCAAAACACCTTGTGAAGTGGATTTGTATTCTGATTCTAAATACCTTGTGGATGCTTTTAACCAGAACTGGATTGACTCATGGATAAAAAAGGGCTGGAAGGGTTCGGGCAATAAACCTGTTAAAAACCCGGATTTGTGGAAATACCTGTTAAAGGTTATGGAACAACACAAAGTTAATTTCATCTGGGTTAAAGGACATAACGGTCATCCTCTTAATGAGAGATGTGATGTACTTGCTACAACAGCCGCAGATGGAGATAATCTGATTGAAGATGTTACTTTATCTTGAAATTATACATTAATTATGATACGATTAAAAATAATGTGCATAAAGCATGCAAAGGAGGATTTTTTATGATTTTAGCAGATGTTTACGTTTTGTTGAATGATATATTTTTTGAGGTTGTGAGATTTCTCGCCATTGCCGCCTTAATTGTTTTAGCGGTGTTTTTAGGTTCAAGACTTAGAAAATTAACAGACAAGATTAAGGCATCCAAGGGAAAAAATTCTCTGGATGAGGATTCCGCACAATAAATAGTTATACTAGGAGGATTTTGCCATGCAGTCATATGGCGTTAATGATTTAAGAAGAAAGTATTTAGAGTTTTTTGAGAGCAAAGACCATCTTAGAATGAACAGCTTTTCGCTGGTTCCACATAATGATAATAGTCTTTTGCTTATTAATGCGGGAATGGCTCCATTAAAGCCTTATTTTACAGGTCAGGAGATTCCACCACGTAACAGAGTAACAACCTGTCAGAAATGTATCAGAACAGGTGATATTGACAATGTAGGTAAGACCGCAAGACATCTTACTTTCTTTGAGATGCTTGGAAACTTTTCTTTCGGTGATTATTTTAAGAAAGAAGCTATTAACTGGTCTTGGGAGTTTTTAACCAAGGTTGTTGGTATGGAGGAAGACCGACTCTATCCATCAATCTATGCGGATGATGATGAAGCTTTTGATATCTGGACTAAGGAAGTGGGCGTGCCTGCCGAGAAAGTAACACGTTTTTATCGTGATGAGAACGGTGATTGTGATAACTTCTGGGAGCATGGT
>CAZNUK010000064.1:0-13014 GCA_964576255.1 uncultured Butyrivibrio sp. | reverse complement strand
AGTCCTAACTGGCTGTTAGGTGTCTTACTCCCTACAACTTATATATTAGGAGGAGGAACCCGAATGGAGACCAGAGAATTAGATTTGTATAGAGAAGTATCCTCTATGACAGGAGAAGTGCTTTTTTCTTACTCTATTGCAGAGGATGTTATGATAATGTACAAGGGTGACAGTGCTCAAAAAGGCTCAAGCACTACTATTAACAATTATGTAGCCATGCTTAAGAATCAGAATTTTTCTTCTGAACATAAGGAAAATATGAATAAGTACATATTGGCTTTATCCACCGGGGGCCAGAGCTTTTTCAACTATGAAATTAAGACCAAGATAGACGGATATCAGGAAGGCTGTTATACAGCTATAGGAAAGACAGTTTATAATGATAATAATGAGGCAGTTTCCGTAATCGGTAAGCTTTTTCCTGTGGAGGAGGCTGATACGGAAAAGGGGAAGCTGGACAGAAGCACGGGAGTCCTTAAAGCAGGTGAATTCCGTAACCAGCTGGCCGGTAAATACGCAGAGAACGATGGCAGACCCGGTGGATTTGTATTATTGTCCGTTACGGACGTGCATAAGCCTACGGGGGATGGGTTTGATGCGGATATGAATAAGTTATATGTTAATATTGCCCAGTGCCTTGCACGACTTTTTAGTTATAATGCTCTTATTGGACGAATTAAGAAGGATGAATTTGGAGTAGTATATTTTGGCAGGGATGTTTCGGGCGAATTTCTCACTAAGCTTGAGGAGCTGAAGCAGGAAGTGGGGGACCTGGTTAATGCAGAATTATCTGAAGCAGGTGTGCGTATCTGTGGAGGCGTTACTTGTGAGAATTTTGTTAATGATGGCAACTATACAGCACTTCAGAATGCCGGCAAAGCCATGGGATTTGCCAAATACACCAGCCAAAATGCTATATGGATGTATTCAGAGGATTTAAGTGAGGCATATAATATTTATCGTTCAGAGGATAAGAGGTTACAGACTGCCCAGATGAAACTGGAGCATAAGCTTATTCAGAATAGTTTTAAGATTCTGGCAGATACTCAGGATGTTAAAAAAACTATTATGGAGATGTTTGACATAGTAGGAAAATCTTTTAATCTTGACAGAATTTCTATGTTTGAGTGTAATTCTTATAATAAAGAAGAGCTTAATGTGTATATATGGGAGAAGCAGGAGTCATGTCAGTGCTATTCTAACAGACCAATGGCTGTTAACCGCGAATTGATTAAGTGGATTAATTCCAAAGTTAAACTGGCAGTTGTTCCGGATGCGTCTAAGATTGATGGAAATGACCCGCTATATGGAGCTTTGACTGACAAAATTAAATCTTTTGTCCTTGCGGGATATAAGGTTGGAACTGTTTCTGGATGCATAAGCTTTGAGATGCATGAGTCCAAACATAAATGGACAAGTGAAGAGCTTAATATTTTTGAACTTATTAAAAGAGTTATTTCCACCTGTCTTATTACTGTCAGATTATATTATGAGCTTATTAATGCAAAAGAGGATGGAATTAAGCACGATGCTTTAACCGGTTTATATAAATATAATGTATTTCTTGAAGAGGCTAATCAGTATATTGCCACACATACAGAAGAAAAACTGGCTGTGGTTAGTCTTAAATTAGATGGTTTTGTAAGAGTTAACCAGTTCTATGGCTATGATGCCGGGGATGAGGTTCTTAAAGCTTACGCAGATGTGCTTAAGAATGATAAACAGAGATTTATTATGGGCTGTAGACTTAATGCGGATAACCTCGTGGGTCTTATGAGACTTTTTGACAGCAGGGGAAGTATGATTTCAGAGGCAACGGCCGGTGTTATGTATAGTGAATTTATTAGGGATGCAGGAATTAAATACCCTGCTGTACAGATGAATGTCAGAGCCGGAATGTGCCGAATTGACGGCAATGGAATGGGTATTACCGATTACATTGAATCTGCGGACAGAATTAAAGACCGTTAGGAAATATACATATGAATAGAATAATTCTGCATTCTGATATTAATTGTTTCTATGCTTCGGTTGAACATTTGAAACACCCGGAATATAACGGTAAGCCATTGGCGGTGGGAGGTAGTCCTGAAAAACGACATGGGATAATCCTCACCGCCGATTATCTTACCAGAAAATACGGTGTTCGAACCGGAATGACTCTTTGGCAGGCACAAAAGCTTTGCCCTGACATAATTATTGTTGAACCCAATATGCAACTATATAAGGAATATTCCGCTATGGCACACGATATTTACAGTGATTACACAGAGCTTATTGAGCCATATGGAATTGATGAATCATGGTTGGATGTTACGGCATTATGCAGGGATGCTAAGTCCGGGATAGAAGTAGCGAATGAGATTAATGGCAGAATGAAAAAGAACTTGGTATAACTAACAGCGTGGGTGTGTCATGGAATAAGATTTTTGCCAAGCTTGGTTCTGATTATAAAAAACCGGATGCTGTTACTGTTTTTATGAAAGAACAGATGGATGTGATTCGTAAAATTCCGGTGCAGGATTTGCTATATGTAGGAGCTAATAACCGTAAGCGTCTAAATGATATCGGAATATATAACATAGGTCACCTTGCGGACGCTCCCGAAAGTATTCTTATATCTCATCTTGGTAAGATGGGTGCTACCTTCAAAAAATATGCCATGGGCCTTGATGAAGAGCCGGTTAAGCCGGATAACTATGAAAGAGAGGTCAAATCCATAGGTAACAGCACCACCACTCCTGTTAATCTTAAGAATGATTCAGAGGTTAAAAGAGTGTTATATGAGCTTGCTGAATATGTGGCATATAGGATGAAGAAAAAAGGGCTTAAAGGCAAGGTGTTGGAGGTTTCTGTCCGTACTAAAGATATGGAGACTACAAGCAGGCAGAAACATCTGGAACAGTACACAAATATTACTGACGAAATTGCTACAGGGGCATTTGAACTTTTTAAGGAAAGCTACCATTGGCATAAATCCGTAAGAAGTCTGGGCATCAGAATGACAGAGCTGGTGGATGTTAACGAGCCGGAACAATTGTCTTTGTTTGTGGATGAGGAGAACCGCAAAAAGCGTCGTGATATGGACAAAACAGTGGATTCTATAAGAGAAAAATTTGGATATGATGTTATAAAACGCGGAATAATGTATATGGATTCTGATAAAATTAACTAAGAGAGGTTTAAGAATGTTACTCGCAATTGATATGGGAAACACCAATATAGTTATTGGATGTATTAAGGATAATAAAATAATTTTTGTGGAAAGGCTCAGCACGGATTTGTCCAAAACAGAGTTGGAGTACGCGGTGGGCTTTAAAACAGTTTTTGAATTGTACGGAATTAAGGAGGAAGATATAAAAGGGGCAATTATTTCCTCCGTTGTACCACCGCTGACCGGTATTATCAGAAAAGCAGTGGAAAAAATTATTGGTCAGAAACCTATGGCTGTAGGACCGGGAATGAAGACCGGACTTAATATATTAATGGATAATCCCAAGACTGTTGGTGCAGATTTGATAGTGGATGCAGTAGCAGGAATTTGCGAATATGGTGCGCCACTTGTAATTATAGATATGGGCACGGCTACTACTATAAGCGTAGTAGATAAGGAGCGTAACTATGTGGGAGGGATGATTATTCCGGGAATCAGAGTTTCTATGGATTCTTTGGTTAACAGAACTTCTCAGCTTCCTAGAATTGGTTTTGATACTCCGGAAAAGGTGATTGGAACTAATACGGTGGACTGTATGAAGAGTGGAATTATTAACGGAAATGCAGCTATGCTTGATGGAATGATTGAAAGAATTGAGGAAGAGCTTGGATATCCGGTTAAGGTTGTTGCAACAGGCGGACTGGCAGGAGTGGTCGTTCCGAACTGTAAAAGAGAGATAATAACTGATGATTGTCTCCTTCTTAAAGGACTTAATATCATATATAATAAAAATATTGATAAAAAATAGGAAAAAACCCTTAAAAAATGCGTATTTTACCTTGACAAACGAGCTTAAAACTATTATAAATATCTTTGTAGGTAAATTAGGACGTGAACAAAGTCAGTTTACTATATCATTTTTTTAAATATTTAGGAGGAATTAATCCATGAACAAGACAGAATTAGTTGCAGCTATTGCAGAGAAGACAAATCTTACTAAGGCAGATTCAGAGAAGGCTTTAAAGGCATTCACAGAGGTTGTTGCTGAAGAGTTAAAGAAAGGTGAGAAGATCACATTAGTTGGTTTCGGTACTTTTGAAGTAGCTGAGAGAGCAGCTAGAGAAGGAAGAAATCCTTTAACAGGTGCTACAATCAAGATTGCAGCTTCTAAGTCACCTAAGTTCAAAGCTGGTAAGGCATTAAAGGATAGCATTAACTAATCCGCAGATTTGAATAAGATTTTGTACAACTCAAGGCATAATGTCTTGAGTTGTTTTGCATTGGAAAGGAAACACTATGAGATTAGATAAATACCTAAAAGTCTCAAGACTTATTAAGAGAAGAACCGTAGCTAACGAAGCCTGTGATTCGGGAAGAGTTATGATTAACGGCAAGGTTGCTAAAGCTTCCACTGAGGTTAAAATTGATGATGTGATTGAGATTCAGTTTGGTAATAAAGAGGTTAAGGTTAAGGTAACAGAGATACTTGACTCCACCAAAAAAGAACAGGCTAAGGATATGTTTGAATACCTAAACTAGTCTAAAAGTTCCTCGTCCTGAATATAATATAACAAAATGCCGGAAGAACGGGCATATGGTCAGGGAGGAATAATGGAAGAGCGAATGGGAACCGGAGTTCATAATATAACTATCAACAATAGAAAAGGCGGAATGATTACCGGGGTTAAGGATGTGATTTCCTTTGATCTTAATTCTATTCTTTTGGAAACGGAGTATGGAATGCTCAATATTAAGGGAAGTAATCTGCATATTAACCGTCTTCTGGTGGAAAAGGGAGAGCTTAGTATAGATGGCACCTTGGATGGTTTTGTGTATACAGAGGTTAACACCGCAGCCAAAAAAGGTGAGTCCGTATTGGCCCGTTTGTTTAAATAATGGCACAATTTCTCTTTGAAGAACTCCGAAGAATCGGATTCTCCATCCTTCTTGGAGCTGCATTGGCACTGGTCTATGATTTTTTCAGAATTATAAGAGTTGCATTTCGGCACAATACCATTGCATTGTCCACTGAGGATTTGTTGTTTTTTATCTGTATAACATTTCCGGTGTTTGGTTTTTTGCTGGAAATCAATAATGGTGTATTCAGAGCATATCTTATGTTTGGGGTACTTTTGGGTTTTATGGTATATAGAGAGACTATAGGGCGGCTTATTGTATGGCTTTTGGGAAATATTATTGCCAAAATAAAGAAAGTTGTCATAAAAGTGTTGAAAAAACTTCGCAGTGCTGTTACAATAAAAGATAATACTAGAAAATGCAGGAAGGGAAGGTGGCCCGGTGAGAAGAAAAACAAGAGTTAATAAGCGTTCCAACCGTCTCGTTGGCGTCATTATTTGTGTTCTTGTAATAGCAATTTGTCTGGTGTTCTACACCAGAAGTAATGAACTTAAAGCACAGAATGAAACTACCAATGATAAGATAGAGCAGCTTGAAGCTGAGATTGCCGAAGAGGAAGAAAGAGCACGTAAGCTTGATGAGTATTCCAAGTATGTCAATACCAAGCAATATGTGGAAGATATGGCAAGAGAGAAGCTGGGGCTTATCTATCCGGGGGAATTGATTTTTAAAGCAGAATAAGTTAAGAAGCTGAAGCAAAATAATAATTGTTTCAGCTTTTATTTTTTCTTTAAGTCTTCCATAGTTTGACAAATTTTGCGTTATCCTTTGTGTATAATTGGGTTTTATCTGATATAAATGGGGAGTCGATATGGAAAATATTTCTTATGCAGAGCAGCGGATAATGGAAACTGCCAACAGCTTTAAAAAATTGTACTACATATACAGGGATAAGGAAGAGGATAATGTTTTTGGAGAACAAATGTTAGAAACCGCCAGACTTTTAGAAGATATCCTCGGACGGGACAAGGATACGGAAACAATGGGTGGAGAGAAGGCTGTCAGAATTCGTAAGATTCTTAAGCAGAACGACATCTATATGGAAAAAATTAAGATAAACAGAGATTCCAATAATCGTTTGCAGCTTATTGTAAGGGCAAAAACTCTTAAGAAGCAATATGTTCCGGTGATTAATATGGCAGAGTTTCTGAGTGGATTTTTTCAAAAGCCATTAATGCCTGTGGCGGGCGGACGCAAATATATTACATCAGATATGGCAGAATTTTTGATTGAAGAAAGTCCGGAGTATTTTACTATGACCGGTGTGCGTGCTTTCAGTAAAAATTATGCAGATATATCGGGGGATGCCTATTCCTGCATTAACAATCAGAGGGGTAAAAGTATGGTGTGTATCTGCGATGGAATGGGTACAGGAGCAAATGCTGCCAAAACCAGTGTAGCTGTGGTGGATATGCTGGAGCAGTTTTTTGAGGTGGGTTTTTCTGAAAAAACCAGTGTAAGAATGGTGAACGCGGCAATGGTGGCAAGAAGTGAAGAAAGCCCTTTTACTTTGGATTTGGGAGTTTTTGATTTGTATGAGGGCAGATATTCCGTAATGAAATTTGGCTCTATGGCATCCTATATCAAAAGGCATGGTGGAGTGGAGATTGTCAGGCCATCCTCACTTCCGGCAGGGTTATTGGAAAATGCCAAACCTGATACGGGGGAGTATTCCATGGACGAGGGCGAGTATGTGATAATGGTTAGTGATGGGGTTGTGGATGCCCTGCCTTTTTATGATAAGGAGCAGCAGATGGCAAGAATTGTGGAGTCCCTGCCTTTTGGAAATCCTAATTTAATGGCGGAGAAGCTTATGGAGGAAGTGTTTTTTTACATTGGAGAGGACTATAAGGATGATATGACTGTAGTCATCACCGGCATATGGAAGCATTAGAATACTTGAAAAAAAATTCGGGATAAAGTATATTAGACGGGTGAGGATTGAAGGAGTTTAATATGCACACAAAAGTCAAACAATTTGTTGAAGATAATAAAATGTTGGAAAAGTGCGACAGGGTAATTGTAGGATTATCCGGTGGCGCTGATTCAGTATGCCTTTTGATATTAATGAAGGAATTGTGTGAAGAAAAAGACCTTGAGATTATTGCGGTGCATATTAATCATGGAATCAGAGGGGAAGAGGCGGATGCGGACGAGGCTTTTTGTAGGTTGTTTTGTGAAAGACTTGGGGTTGAGTATAAGGCTTGTCACATAAACGTGCCGGAGTACGCTGACAGAAACCATTTGTCAGTAGAAGAAGCAGCAAGAATTCTTAGATATGAAGCATTGCATAATGAAGCCGGGGAAAATGGTGTTATAGCAGTGGCTCACCATCAGAACGACCAGGCGGAAACAGTTCTTTTTAATCTGGTAAGGGGAAGTAAGTTAAAAGGGGCAGCGGGTATGGCTCCTGTCAGAGATAGGATAATCAGACCTCTATTGTGTATAACAAGAGAAGAGATAGAGGAATATTTATTCGTGAGGGAACAGGATTTTTGTACGGACAGCACGAATCTTACTAATGAATATTCGAGAAATTCTATTAGAAATCAGATTATGCCGTTGCTTACAGAAGTTAACTTGGGGGCAGTAAGAAACATCGCGGCTTTTGCGGCGGGAGCAATGGAAGCAGAAGAATATCTTTCTGAAATTACAGAGGAGAGATTTAATTCGCTTTCTGAAATGTCAGAAGCTAAGCTTTTGTTAAAAAATATAGAAGGGGAACATCCTTACATAGCTGGCAGACTGATAAGAAAAGCCATTGGTCAGATGGGGCAGGGGCTTAAGGACATTACGGAGCTTCACATTAAGCAGATTATTGCACTGAAAGCTTCGGTAGTGGGAGCCAATAAACATATCAAAGGTGGCCTTTGGGTCGAAAATACCAGAGAGGGGCTTTTGTTCTATGTGAGAAGCCAAAATGTTCCAAAAGAGGCTGTGGATATTAATCCGCCAATGGAAATTCAACCATGGGAAGGTAGCGGAAAGTTCCGATTTGAGATAAAAAATTGGTCTGATAACAAAAAAATCACAAATGAAGTCTGTACTAAAATGCTGGATTATGATAAAATAAAATTTGGTTTGCAGCTTAGAACCCGGAAGCCGGGAGATATAATTGCAATAGATGACATGGGTCATCATAAAAAATTAAAGCAGTATTTTGTGGATGAACATATATCGAGGGCGCAGAAGGATGAAACGATTCTTCTGGCTGATGGTAATAATATAGTATGGGTTGTTGGCGGCAGAATAGGTGCTGACTACAAGATTACAGAAAACACCACAAGAGTATTGGAAGTGTATTACGAAGGAGGACGTAATGGAAAGAGTTGAAGTGCTTTTATCAGAAGCAGAAGTTAATAAGAGAATTGCGGATATTGGAGCGCAGATTAGTAAGGATTATGAAGGGAAGACAGTGCATTTAATCTGTGTACTTAAGGGCGGTGCGCCTTTTATGTGTGAATTAGCTAAGAGAATTACCTGCAGTGTTTCACTGGATTTTATGTCTGTGTCCAGCTATGGCAGTGGCACAAGCTCCAGTGGCGTGGTTAAGATTGTAAAGGACCTTGATGAGCCGCTTGAAGGTAAGGACGTTATTATTGTTGAGGATATTATTGATTCGGGAAGAACTTTGAGTCATCTTCTGGAGATTTTTAAACAGAGAAATCCTAACAGCGTGAGACTGTGTACACTTCTTGATAAACCGGAACGTCGTGTTGTTGAGAGTGTTAAAGTTGATTATGTTGGATTTAATATACCGGATGAGTTTGTAGTAGGATACGGACTTGATTATGACCAGAAATATCGTAATTTACCATATATTGGTGTTGTAAAATTTGATTAGGAGGACTAAATTTTGGAAAAGAAAAATAAAGGTGGTGGAGGTATAATATTCTACCTGCTGGTTATTTCAATAATTCTTGTAGTTGTTTTTGCAATCAGAGAGGTTACCAACAGTGATATTAACTACACCTATGAGGAATTTTTGGTTGACCTTTCAGAAGGAGAGGTTGACAGCGTAAAATTTGTGCGTAATCAAGAGGTGCCTACCGGTAAGATTATCGTTACCTTTAATAACAGTAAGGATAAAGCAGTAGCTTATGTAAGTGATACATCTAAGGTTGAGGCGGACATTATTGCGTATAATGCTTTGGACGCGGAGGATGTGGAATATGAATATCCTGATGTGGACAGAGAAAGCGTGTTTTTAACTACAGTGCTTCCAATTATTTTAATTGTGATTGCCGTTATATTTATTTTTGTAACCCTTAGCAGACAGAATGGTGGCGGAGCTAACTCTAAGATGATGAATTTTGGAAAAAGCCGTGCCAGACTTATGGGCGAAGATGAAAAAAGGGTTAAGTTTGAAAATGTAGCAGGACTTGTGGAAGAAAAAGAGGAACTGGAGGAGATTGTTGATTTCCTTAAAACACCTAAAAAATACATTGACCTTGGAGCAAGAATTCCGAAGGGTGTTATTCTTGTGGGCCCTCCGGGAACAGGTAAAACACTTCTTGCAAAGGCTATTGCCGGAGAAGCCGGTGTTCCTTATTTAAGTATTTCAGGTTCTGACTTTGTTGAGATGTTTGTTGGTGTTGGTGCATCGAGAGTAAGAGATTTATTTGCTGAAGCCAAGAAGATGGCTCCTTGTATCGTATTCATTGATGAGATTGATGCGGTGGCAAGAAGAAGAGGTACAGGTATGGGTGGTGGCCATGACGAGAGAGAGCAGACCTTGAACCAGATGCTTGTTGAAATGGATGGTTTCGGAGTTAATAGCGGAATTATCGTAATGGCTGCTACCAACCGTGTGGATATTCTAGACCCTGCTATTTTAAGACCGGGTCGTTTTGACAGAAAGATTGCTGTTGGCAGACCGGATGTTAAGGGAAGAAGAGAAATTCTTGACGTACACGTTAAGGATAAGCCAATTGGTGATGATGTTAATCTTGATACAATTGCCCAGACTACTGCCGGATTTACCGGAGCAGATTTGGAAAATCTTATGAATGAAGCTGCTATTCTTGCGGCTAAGAAGGGTAAGGCTTTTATTACTCAGGAGGATATTGAGAAATCCTTTGTTAAGGTTGGAATCGGTGCGGAGAAGAAGAGTAAGGTTATTTCAGAGAAAGAGCGTAAAATTACCGCTTATCATGAAGCCGGTCATGCCATTCTTTTCCATGTGCTTCCTGATGTAGGACCTGTGCACACAGTTTCTATTATTCCTACCGGAATGGGAGCGGCAGGATATACAATGCCACTTCCTGAGAAGGATGAGTTGTTCAATACTAAGGGCAAAATGCTTCAGCAGATTGTTGTAGGTCTTGGTGGACGTGTGGCAGAAGAATTGATTTTTGATGATGTTACTACAGGTGCATCTCAGGATATTAAGCAGGCAACCCAGCTTGCAAGAGCCATGGTTACCAAATATGGTTTCTCTGAGAAAGTCGGTCTTATTAACTATGGCAGTGATGAGGATGAAGTATTCATCGGAAGAGACCTTGCACATACAAGAAGCTATGGCGAAGAGGTAGCTACAGTAATTGATTCAGAGGTTAAGAAAATTATTGATGAATCATATGATAAGGCAAGAAGCATTATTAATGAGCACAGAGATATTTTAGATAAGTGTGCTGACCTTCTTTTGGCACAGGAAAAGATTACGAGAGAAGAATTTGAAGCGCTTTTTGACGAAAATGTGCAAAATGACAGCGGAAAATGGGAAGTATAAAATATAGTTCGTCAAAATTAACAAAAACTTTTATAAAATATGTGCAAGTTTGTGCACACTTAAAGGGGTTGCATTGATATACTGTCAATGTAACCCCCCAATACATTTTATAGTTTTTTTACTATACCCCATAAGAAACGAAATACCTTCTCCAAAAAGGATCGCCAACGAAAGCGGTCCTTTTTACTTTGTGCAAAGGCTCGTTATATATTTGCGATAAAAAAACATTGAAACATTTGGGCTTAAGAGGTAAAATCCCGTCTTTGACAGTTAATAAAGGTTCAAAATCCCACAACTAGCATGAATAGGCTGTTTGTGGGATTTTTTTAGAACTAAAGTTTGTAGCTATTTTTGTTTCTTTTTCGTCTGATTTAAAATTTTTCTCATATTTTTTTGAGAGGTTATCTGGTAATCCGTCCGGAAGCCAAAAGCTTCATGGAGTGCATCGGTTATGTCAGTGCGTGTGTAAGTTGGAATATATCCTTCGCCCGGTGCAATCATCATATTCATTGAACGAATTGTATTTATTAGTTCTTCGCAGGTATATTTTTCATTAAGTTTCTTTTCCAGAATCCTGTAAATGATTAGTGCAGTAAAGCAGGTGGTAAAGTGTGCTGTAATCCGTTCCTTTCTCGATAGATATACAGGGCGTGCTTTAAATTCTGTTTTCATGATTCTAAAGCATTCCTCTATTTCCCAACGTTTCTGATTGATTCTGATGATATCAGAAACGGAATATTCCAGATTTGTGCAGACAGCATAAAGTCCATCGTATTTAGATTCTTCGTCTATCTGTGTCTGGTTAAGAGATGTAATTACTTTGTCGGCAACTTCGCCATCAGAAGTACAGTGCCCCTGTTCTATGAAACGTTTCGGATCATTTGCTTTTTTCTTTGTAAGTTTGGAGGGTGATTCAATAAGCTTTTTTGCCCTTTCAATATGGCGTTCCCTGATTGTTCTTTGGTAGTTACGATATTTAATGGAGTATGTTATGATTAAGTGCTGCTCAAGGTTATCTTCATTTATCCATCTGTCTTTATAAAAGACTTTTTCATAATCAGCTTCTTCATCCAGCTCGCTTAGCTTATAGATCTTCTTACTTCCCGGAAGATACCAGCCATCATCATCCAGACAGAAATCCTGAAGAAAGCCTTTTAGTTTCTTGATGGACTGAGTCGTAACAAAGCCTCTGCCCTGAATGCTGTTGAACTTTCTGTTGGCAGTAGAAGAAAGTCCGGAGTCAGTACATACGATAAAGTCGGAAGCACCAAAGTCCTTAATAATCTTTTGTTCTAAGGGGGACATGGAGGGCTGCTCATTTTCATTTCCATTGAAAAGGGAGAATGACAGAGGAATACCGTCAGCATCCATAAACAGTCCCATCTGGACAATGGGATTAGGGCGATGTTCTTTTGATACCCCGTATTTTCTGAAATCATCCTCATCTTCAATCTCAAAGTAGTAGTTAGTGCAGTCGTAATAGAGAACTTCCTTTTTTCTGTCAATGACACTCTGTGAGTTTTTATAAAGCTCAGACTGAAAGAAATCATTCTCTTTAGAGATGACTTCAAGTGCCCGGTAAATTTGATGAAGCTCACATTCCGGCTGTTCCAGAAAAGCCTGTGCATCAGAAAGAGAAGCACGCTTTGAACCAGGCGAGATAATTCTGGAATAAACAAGCGTGGACAGAATGTCATTTAAATCATAGTCGAATTTATATTTTTTTGAAATCTGGTCACAAATCTTATCAAGTCCGAGAGAATAATAAATATCCTGAAGAAAAAGATAACCGGCATTGCAGGAACGGCGTACATTTTTATCTATAAGCTGCGATGCAGAATATTTGAGTAAAATTCCCTGCTTGGATTCTTTTTCGCCAAGGGTAAGTTTTTTTGCATAATCCTTAGCCCATTCAATTGGATCAGCATCACCGCAACGTGCTTTGATTTCTTCAATACTGCCTAATCGCTCGACAGGTTTGGTAGTTGTTTTATTTCCGATGCGTACAGATTTTTGAATGTAATAGGTACATGAATTTTTTGATTTAGAACAAGTAAGTTTCATAAAGCAATTCCTCCATATCCCTATTGTATCACACTTTCAAAAATAAAGCCACATAAAACCACAAAAAAATAAATAAAATTTGACAAAAAAATACAGGCTTTTCAATGCCTGCAAGGATTTTTATATTATTCAACTGTCAAACTACCGC
>CAZNUK010000063.1:0-13081 GCA_964576255.1 uncultured Butyrivibrio sp. | reverse complement strand
AATATGCTAAGAAGGCAGGTATGACAGGTACAGCTTTAACAGAGGAGAACGAGTTCCGTGAGATTTACGGAATGGACGTTGTAAGCATTACTACCAACAAGCCTGTTGCCCGAGTTGATTTACAGGATGCAGTATTTAAGACCAGACGTGAGAAACTTAATGCTGTTGTTAAAGAAATTGTGGAAGCCCATAAGAAGGGACAGCCTGTACTTGTTGGTACAATTACAATTGAACAGTCAGAGGAATTAAGCGCAATGCTTAGAAGAAATGGCGTTCCTCATAACGTTCTTAATGCTAAATTCCATGAGAAAGAGGCTGAGATTGTTGCTGAAGCAGGTATCCATGGTGCAGTTACCATTGCCACCAACATGGCTGGTCGTGGTACTGATATTAAGCTTGATGATGAAGCTAAGGCAGCAGGCGGTCTTAAGATTATCGGAACAGAAAGACATGAGTCAAGACGTATTGATAATCAGTTAAGAGGTCGTTCAGGAAGACAGGGAGATCCGGGTGAGTCCAGATTCTACCTCTCATTGGAAGATGATCTTATGAGACTCTTCGGCTCTGAGAGACTTATGTCTGTGTTTAACGCCCTTGGAATTTCAGAGGGCGAGCAGATTGAGCATAAGATGCTTAGTAATGTTATTGAGCAGGCTCAGAAAAAGATTGAGAATAACAACTTTGGTATTCGTAAAAATCTTCTTGAATATGATCAGGTTAATAATGAGCAGAGAGAGATTATTTACGAAGAGAGACGTAGAGTTCTTGAAGGCGAGGATATGCGTGGCTTCGTTATGAAGGCTCTCAATGAAAAGGTTGAAGATATAGTTAACAGCTGTATTAGTGATGAGCTTTCATCATCAGAATGGGATATCGAAGAGCTTAACTCAAGACTTATTCCTATTATTCCTGTTGAACCGATAGAGGATGCGAGTCATTATACTAAGAAAGACCAGCTTATCCATGATATTAAGGAGCAGGCTGTTAAGTTATATGAAGCTAAGGAAGCAGAGTTTGCTGATCCAGAGCAGATGAGAGAAATAGAGCGAGTAATTCTTCTTAAGGTTATTGACCGTAAGTGGATGGAGCATATTGATGATATGGACCAGATGCGTCAGGGTATTGGACTTCAGGCATTTGGTAACAGAAATCCTATCGTGGAATACAAGATGGCAGGTTATGATATGTTTGATGCCATGACATCTATTATTCAGGAGGATACCATTAAACTTCTTCTTCATGTAAGAGTTGAACAGAAGATTGAGAGAGAAGAGGTTGCTAAGGTTACTGGAACCAATAAGGACGACAGTCTTGCCAAAGCTCCTGTTAAACGCGAGGTTAAAAAGGTGCAACGTAACGACCCATGTCCATGCGGTAGCGGACAGAAGTTTAAGAATTGCTGTGGCAGAAATTCATAATAATTCATGAGAAACCAGTAAAAAGGTTTCTCATAGTTATATAGAGTAAATTTAAGGTGGTGAAATAATGGTAGAGCTTGACCAGTACAGATATGAGCTTTCAGGTTTTACAGGACCATTAGAGGAATTGAGGGATTCACTTTGACCTGGCTAACAAGGCAAAGAGAATCGAAGAAATAGAAAAACATATGGAAGAACAGGGCTTTTGGGATAATCCGGAGGAGTCCCAGAATACTCTCAAGCAGTTAAAGGCTCTTAAAGACTCTTTTAATAATTATGATAGTCTGATTAATCAAAAAGAAGATATTGAGACTATGATTGAAATGATTGAAGAGGAGAATGATACAGAGCTGATTCCGGAAGTTGAAGAGATGATGAGTTCTTTTAAGGCGTTATTTGAGCAGGTTCGTATAGGAACTCTTTTGTCAATGGAATACGACAGAAATAATGCTATATTAAGACTTAATGCCGGAGCAGGTGGAACAGAGAGCTGTGACTGGGCTTCTATGCTATTAAGAATGTACACCAGATGGGCAGAGCGTAAGGGTTACACTGTTGAGACACTGGACTATCTGGATGGGGATGAAGCCGGTGTGAAATCTGTCACCATACAGATTAACGGCGAAAATGCTTATGGTTATCTCAAGGCAGAAAAAGGTGTTCATCGATTGGTACGAATTTCACCTTTTAATGCAAATGGTAAGAGGCAGACCTCCTTTGTATCCTGTGATGTAATGCCGGATATTGAGGATGATATAGATATTGAGATTAATGAGGATGATTTGAGGATTGACACCTATCGCTCCAGCGGCGCAGGTGGACAGCATATCAACAAAACCTCCTCAGCTATTCGTATCACACATAATCCTACGGGAATAGTAGTTCAATGTCAGAATGAACGTTCCCAGCATCAAAACAAAGACAAAGCGATGCAGATGCTCAAAGCAAAGCTTTATCTTTTGAGACAACAGGAAAATGCAGAGAAGGAAGCAGCAATACGAGGCGAAGTCAAGGAGATTGGCTGGGGAAGTCAGATAAGAAGTTATGTGCTTCAGCCTTACACAATGGTCAAGGACCATAGAACTAATGCGGAATCAGGTAATGCCCAGAATGTTTTGGATGGTAACATCGATTTGTTTTTGGGTGAATACCTTAAATGGATTCATAAATCAACTAACGAGGAGGTATGATTATGGCAGCATTACAGGTGGTAGTATTTAAAATTAACGGGGACAGATTCGGTGTTAACATTGATTATGTTAATGGTATCGAGAGAGAAATGAAGATTATGGCTGTTCCTAACGCAGCTGAAAGTGTTAAGGGAATCATCAATCTTAGAGGAGAGGTAGTTCCTGTAATTGACCTTCAGGCCAAATTTGGCAAAGGATACAATGAAAATGAAGATACCGAATTAATTGTTATTAATCTCAGAAACGGCAGAATGGCGTTAGAGGTTGATAAGGTTTATGAAATCTTTGATATTGAAAGAGATGACCTTGCGGATATGCCGGCGATTGCCAAAGGTGAAGGGGTAAAATATTTTGAAAGGGTGGCCAAGGTTAAGGGCGAATTGATTATTTTGGTTAACCCACATAAATTATTAACAGAAATTGAAGCTCAGAATGTAGATGAATTAATAGATAGTGCTTCAGAAGAATAATATAATAGTATAGTCAGGAGAAAGAGAAAATGGTAAACATTGCAGTATTAGGATATGGTACAGTAGGCTCAGGTGTGGTAGAGGTATTAAGAACTAATCAGAAATCTATTAACAATAGAGCTGGACAGGAAATTAATTTAAAATATGTTCTTGATTTAAGAGATTTTCCTGGTGACCCGGTTGAGGAAGTTCTTGTACACGATTATGATATCATTCTTAATGATGAAGAAGTTGACATTGTTGTTGAGGTTATGGGTGGAATTAACCCTGCTTACCAGTTTGTTAAGAATGCACTTTTAAAGGGCAAGTCAGTATGTACCTCAAATAAGGAGCTTGTAGCAAAGCATGGTGCAGAGCTTCTTGCTATTGCTAAGGAGAAGGATATTAATTTCTTATTTGAAGCGAGTGTAGGAGGAGGTATTCCAATTATCAGACCTCTTAACCAGTCCCTTACTGCGGATGAGATTGTTGAAATTTCAGGTATACTTAACGGAACAACCAATTATATTTTAACTAAGATGGCTAAGGAAGGTCTTTCATTTGATGAGGTTCTTAAAGAAGCACAGGAATTAGGATATGCAGAGCGTAATCCTGAGGCTGATGTGGAAGGCTATGATGCTTGCAGAAAAATTGCAATTCTTTCATCACTTGCGTGTGGACAGCAGGTGGATTTTGAAGATATTTACACAGAAGGAATCACTAAGATTACAGATGTGGATTTCAAATACGCTAATGCTTTAGATGTTTCCATCAAGCTTATTGGAAGCAGTAAGAGGATTGGTGCCGGCTTCTGTGCTACAGTTATGCCAAAAATGCTTTCTAATGAGCATCCTCTTGCAGGTGTTAATGGTGTAATGAATGCAATTTTTGTTAAAGGTAATGTTCTTGGGGATGTTATGTTTTACGGAGCAGGTGCCGGCAAGCTTCCTACAGCAAGTGCGGTTGTATCCGACGTTGTTGACGCTACTAAGCATATGGGCAAGAACATTATGACCATATGGAATTCGGAAAAAGCTGACCTCGTTGCAATGGGTTCTGTTACTACCAGATTCTTTATCCGTTTTGAAGGCGATGCTTCTTCTCGTATTGAAGAAATTGAAGCTGCATTCGGTAAGGGTGAAGTTGTTAAGGTGGCAGATATTTCTGATGAATTCGGTTATGTTACTGCTATGATTACAGAGGATGCATACAAAGAAGCAGCATCCAAGGTAAATGGAATCATTTCAATGATTCGCTATGAGAAATAATGGAGGCATCACAATGAAATATGTAATAATTCTGGGAGACGGTATGGCAGATGAGCCAATAGAGAGTCTTGGAGGTAAGACAATTCTTGAGGCAGCTAATACACCATATATGGATGAGCTTGCGAGAGTATCAGAAATAGGTATGGTAAACACAGTTCCGGAGGGAATGTCCCCAGGCAGTGACACAGCTAATTTATCAGTGTTGGGTTATGATCCTAAGGTGTACTATTCAGGACGTTCACCGTTGGAGGCGCTAAGTATTGGTGTTCCAATGGATGCAACAGATATTGCCCTTAGATGTAATATCATTACTGTTTCAGATGATGATGTACCATATGAAGATAAGACTATCATTGACCACAGCTCAAGCGAAATATCCACGGAGGATTGTGCTGTTTTATTAGAGGCAGTGAAAGAACAGCTTGAGAATGATATATACAAATTTTATGTTGGAACCAGCTACAGGCATTGTACTATCTGGAAGAATGGTAAAGTGGTTCCACTGACACCACCTCATGACGTTCTTGGTCAGAGAGTGGGAGATAATCTTCCGCAGGATGATATTCTTCGCGATATGATGAAGAAGAGTTATGAGATTCTTAAAAATCATCCTATTAATATTGAACGTAAAGCCAAAGGGCTTAATCCTGCTAATTCCTGCTGGTTCTGGGGTGCCGGAACTAAGCCTGCCCTTTCATCTTTTACTGAAAAGACAGGCAAAAAAGGTGTAATGATTTCAGCGGTGGATTTGTTAAAAGGAATTGCCGTTGGTGCCGGAATGACTAATATTATTGTTCCGGGTGCTGATGGAACTTTACATACTAATTATGTGGGTAAAGCCGAGGCAGCAGTTAAGGCACTTACAGAGGATGGCTTTGATTTTGCATACATTCACGTAGAAGCTCCTGACGAGATGGGTCATCAGGGAAGCATTGAACGTAAAATCAAAGCAGTTGAAAATTTGGATGAGTTTGTTGTAAAGACTGTTGTGGAGCAGCTTGAGATGGCAGATGTTCCTTTTAGACTGGTGATAACACCGGATCATCCTACTCCGATAAGAGTGAGAACTCACGTTGCAGAACCGGTGCCATATTTGTTATATGACAGCACCGAAGAACTGGAGCGCCCATGGCATTATAATGAAAAAGATGCTATGGATTCAAAAAATTATATTGCAAATGGTTACGAATTAATTGACAAATTGTTCGAAAAGTAATATAAATATTTATTATTCCCGTTGTAAGGTTCAACGGAAGTCGGAGGATAGAAGGAAATGGTAAAAGTAGCAAAATTCGGTGGAAGCTCTTTAGCGAGCGCGGAACAATTTCGTAAGGTGGCAGAGATTATTCTTGCAGACCCTGCCAGAAGATATGTGGTTCCATCTGCTCCGGGAAAGAGATTTCCAGATGATGTCAAAGTAACAGATATGCTCTATGCCTGCTATAAGGCTGCAGTAAAAGGGCGTGATGATTTTGAAGAGAAATTCGAAGCAATCAAAGAGAGATATAATGGAATTATTTCAGAGCTTTCTATTGAGCTTTCTCTTGATAAGGAATATGAAGCCATTGCAGCTGGTTTCAAGGGTCGTGCAGGACGCGATTATGCAGCATCAAGAGGAGAATTTTTAAACGGAATTATTCTTGCAAAATATCTTGGATATGAGTTTATTGATGCAGCAGACGTTGTATTTTTTAATGAGGATGGCAGTTTCAGTGCTAAGATGACCAATCAGGCTTTAAGAGACAGGCTTGATGGAGTTGAGAAAGCAGTAATTCCGGGATTTTATGGTTCCACACCTAATGATACTATTAAGACCTTCTCAAGAGGTGGTTCGGATGTTACAGGTTCAATCGTAGCAGCGGCAGTTAAAGCTGATTTGTACGAGAACTGGACTGATGTATCAGGTTTTATGATTGCGGATCCTAGAATTATTGATAATCCGGTTGCAATTAATACAATCACATACAAAGAGCTTAGAGAGCTTTCATACATGGGTGCAGGAGTACTTCATGAGGATGCTATTTTCCCTGTTAGAAAAGAAGGTATTCCAATCAATATTAAGAATACCAACGCTCCTGAAGACCCTGGAACAATGATTGTTGAAAGTACTTCTAAGAAACCTGAATATATCATTACAGGTATTGCAGGTAAGAAGGGATTTTCAGCAGTTAATATTGAAAAGGATATGATGAACTCTGAGGTTGGTTTTGGAAGAAAGGTGCTTGAGCAGTTTGAGAAACAGGGATTATCTTTTGAACATATGCCTTCAGGAATTGATACAATGACAATTATTGTTCATCAGTCAGAATTTGAGGAGAAGGAGCAGGAGATTCTTGCAGGAATTCACAGAAATGCTTCTCCGGATTCAATTGAAATTGAGCCGGGTCTTGCGCTTATTGCAGTTGTAGGACGTGGAATGAAATCTGCTAAAGGTACAGCTCTTAAGATTTTTGAGGCGCTTGCTCGTTCTGAGGTTAACGTTAAGATGATTGACCAGGGTTCAAGTGAGTTGAATATTATTATCGGTGTACTTGAAGAAGAATTTGAGAGAGCTTTCAAAGCAATCTATAATGCTTTTGTAAAATAGTTGAACGGAGTCTTGTGGGTGACAAAATCACCCCAAGACTCTTTTTAGTTGAATAGTTTTCTGGAATGGATTATAATATAAACAAGTATGTACTTATGTGGAGGCGTATAATGAAGGTTCAGTTTGATGTTAATATAACGGTTAAGGATTTGTTTGTTTTTTTAATGAATAATACTTATAGGAAGTTTACAGGAGTTTTATGGCTGCTCTTTAGTTGTGGATGTATTGGAGTTGTTGTATATACATGGGGAGATATTCCTCCACTTAATTCCATCATTCTGATTCTGGTGGCAGCTTTTTATACGGTGTTTAATCCATTAATTCTCTATTCTAAGGCCAAAAAACAGGTCAAGAATAATGAATATTTTAATAAGGCACTGACATATTCAGTGGATTCTAATGGAATTAGTGTTGAACAGGGTGAGGACAAAGTAGTAACCAAATGGGAAGAGATGTGGAAGGCTGTTAAATTCGGCTCTTTGGTGGTTGTGTATGTGACAACTATCAGAGCATTTATTTTGCCAATCAGATGTATGGGGGACAAATACAATGACTTTGTGGACCTTGCAAGAGGCGGTCTGAATACAAGATGTCGTTTGGGAAAGAAGAAATAATAATGATAATAGAGACTTTTTCGCCAGAATCAACGGCGGAGCTTGGAAGAAAAATTGGACAGCAGGTTAATCCCGGAGATGTTATTTGCCTTACTGGTGATTTGGGTGTGGGTAAGACTGTTTTTACTCAGGGACTTGCGGAAGGACTTGGTATTGACGAACCTATATGCAGTCCTACTTTTACGATAATATTGGAATATTTGAATGGTAGAATTCCATTGTATCATTTTGATGTATATAGAATTTCTGGTCCTTGGGATATGGATGATTTGGGATATGAGGAATATTTTTACGGTGATGGTGTGTGCCTTGTGGAATGGGGTAACCTTATTGAGGAGATACTTCCGGAAAACACCATATTTGTAACCATTGAGAAAGATTTGGAAAAAGGCTTTGACTACAGAAAAATAACTGTGTCAAAGGATTTTAATTGAGAGGTATAGTATGAAAATTCTTGCAATTGAAGGCTCTTCACAGGTGGCAAGTGTTGCTGTTCTAACAGATGATATTGTTACAGCTGAATATACTTTGAATCATAGAATTACTCATTCACAGACTCTAATGCCGATGATTGATGAGATAGTGAGAAGAACAGAGACGGATTTGTCCTGTTTGGATGCTATTGCAGTATCTGGCGGACCGGGGTCTTTTACGGGCTTAAGAATTGGTTCTGCAACAGGCAAGGGACTCGCACAGGCTCTTAATATTCCTATAGTGCATGTGCCAACATTGGATGCTATGGCATATAATGCATGGGGATTTGAAGGAATTATTTGTCCGATTATGGATGCCAGACGTTCCCAGGTATATACAGGAATATATGCTTTTAAGAATGGCGAGCTAAAGGTGCTGATGCCAAGCTTGGCTATGGCTATTGAAGAGTTGATTGCCAAAGTTATAGAATATAATTTGCCGGTTCTTTTCATAGGGGATGGAATTCCTGTGTTTAGAGATATTATTAAAGAACGAATAGGAGATGCAGCATATTTTGCCCCTGCTAATATGAACAGACAGAGAGCGGCAAGTGTTGCAGTACTTGGTGGGGAGTATTTTAGAGCGCAGAAGGCGGTGCCGGCAGCAGAGCATTTGCCGGAATACCTTAGAAGTTCTCAGGCTGAAAGAGAAAGGGAAGCAAAGCTTCTAAAAGAAAACAATGATGATTGAAATTACTACAATGAAGGGCCGTCATGTGGAAGAGGTGGCGGCACTTGAACAAATAAGTTTTTCCGAGCCGTGGTCAGAACAAGCATTTTGGGATACTTTAGATAACGAGGAGTATATATATCTTGTAGCACTTTTTGAAGACAAAGTTGTAGGATATGCAGGATGTGTTATTTCTCTTGATGAGGGAAGTGTTACCAATATTGCAGTACATAAGAATTATCGCAAAATTGGAATCGGTGAAGAGCTTATGTTGCAGCTAAGAAAACAGCTTGCTCTAAGAGCTGTTAAACAGATTTTTCTTGAGGTTCGAGAAAGTAATGTTGCAGCCAGAATACTTTATCGCAAGTGTGGCTATGAGGAAATGGGGCTTCGCAAGAATTTTTATCGTAAGCCTGATGAACATGGAATTGTAATGAGATTAGAAATATCGGAGGCAGATAATGCTTGATTTGTGTTTGCTGGGTACAGGCGGAATGATGCCCCTACCTAATAGATGGACAACGTCTTTGATGACAAGATATAATGGTAGTTCTCTGCTGATTGATTGCGGAGAGGGAACTCAGGTGGCACTTAAGGATTGTGGCTGGAGTTTTAAACCGGTGGATATAATATGTATAACTCATTTTCACGCGGACCATATTGCCGGATTGCCGGGATTCCTTTTGACAATGGGTAATGCAGAGAGAACGGAGGATCTTTTAATTATCGGTCCAAAAGGGATTGAAAGAGTGGTTAATTCGTTAAGAATAATTGCGCCGGAGCTTCCTTTCAAAATTAAATTTCATGAAATATCAGAGGATTTTGAAGCTATTGAATCCCATGGTTATATAATAGAAGCTTTTAAGGTGCATCATAAAGTAACCTGTTACGGATATTCAATTAAGATTAACCGTCAGGGGAAGTTTGATGCAGAGGCGGCCAAGGCATTAGGGATTCCACTTAAATATTGGAATAGATTGCAAAAGGGTGAAATTATCACCGATAATGACCGTACTTTTACACCGGAAATGGTTCTTGGACCGGAACGAAAGGGAATTAAAGTTACCTACTGCACGGATACAAGACCTGTACCTGCAATTGCTGCTAATGCCAAGGGCGCGGACCTCTTCATATGCGAAGGCATGTATGGGGAGCCGGATAAGGAAGCTAAGGCAAGAGAATACAAGCATATGACTATGTACGAGGCAGCAAGACTTGCCAAAGAAGCAGAGGTTTGTGAAATGTGGCTCACGCATTACAGCCCGTCTCTGGTTCGCCCGGATGAATATCTTGGCAAAGTACGTTCCATTTTTGAAAAAACTAAAATGCCAAGAGATGGCTGGAACAAAACAATAGATTTTGAAGATTGATGCAGGAAGGAGGATAGCTATGAAAAATGTTTGGGAAAAAGTCAGAAAACCTGTGATTTTAACCGTTACCGCATTGCTGGTTATCGGAGTTTACTATTATTGCTCCCGCGTTGAAAGAGATAATAATGAAAAACTTACCAATCAAAGTGAAATTTCCAAGATTACTTCCAAGGATTTGGAGCTTAACTATCCTTCTACGCCTAAAGCAGTAGTTACTTATTATAGTGATATTATCTCTGTTATATACAAAATTGATATGACGGAGGATGAATTGAAGCTGGTGGCTAATCAGATGAGAGGATTGTTTGATGAAGAGCTGCTTCTTCTGAATTCGTACGACACTTATGTTACTAATTTGGAACAGGATATTAAATCCTATAAAACGGCAGAGCGGTATATATCTACCTATACTGTTGAAAATGGATACAACATCGAATATATAACATATCAAAATGAAGATTATGCCAAGGTGGATGTTTTGTACTATGTATTAGAAGGTGGTAATCTGAAATATATATATGAAGAATATACATTGAGAGAGGACGAGGATGGCAATTGGAAGATTCTATTCTGGGAATTAACTGATGCATCCTCAATGGAAGAGTAAAGTGGAAGACGTATTAATTCTTGCAATAGAAAGCTCCTGTGACGAAACAGCAGCAGCAGTTGTAAAAAATGGCAGGACAGTTTTATCCAATATAATTTCATCACAGATTGATTTGCACACGCTGTATGGTGGTGTCGTTCCTGAAATTGCATCCCGCAAACATATGGAACAAATTAATCAGGTGGTGGATAAGGCATTGTCAGAAGCCGGAGTGACACTTTCTGACATTACAGCAATCGCGGTTACATATGGACCGGGACTTGTTGGTGCGCTTTTGGTTGGATTATCCCATGCCAAAGCATTGGCATATGCTGCCGGCAAACCTTTAATAGGTGTACATCATATTGAAGGACATATCTGCGCAAATTACATTGATAATCCTTCGTTAGAACCAAGCTTTGGTTGTCTTGTTGTGTCCGGTGGACATACACATCTTGTTAATGTAAAAGATTACGGAGAGTATGAGGTTTTAGGCAGAACCAGAGATGATGCTGCCGGAGAAGCCTTTGATAAGGTGGCAAGAGCGGTAGGATTAGGATATCCTGGTGGGCCTAAGATTGACAAGCTTGCCCAAGAAGGTAATCCTGATGCCATTCAGTTCCCAAGGGCCAAAATTGCAGATTCCGTATATGATTTTAGTTTTAGCGGAATTAAATCGGCAGTATTAAATTATCTTAATCAATGTGAGATGAAGAATGAAACCTATAACAAGGCAGATTTGGTGGCGTCCTTTCAGAAGGCTGTAGTTGATGTTCTTGTGGATCACGCAATGTTAGCAGTTAAAGAATTTGGATTCAAGAAACTCGCTATTGCAGGAGGAGTGGCATCCAATTCAGCGCTTAGAAGTGCAATGAAAGAAGCCTGTGATAAGGCAGGAATTGAATTTCATCATCCTTCGCCTATATTATGTACCGATAATGCGGCGATGATTGGAGCGGCAGGATACTACGAATATATTAAAGGTAATTTTGCTAATTTAGATATTAATGCCATTCCTGCACTTAAACTTGGAGAACGACTTTAAATATAGAAGGAAACAAATATGGTTAAAAATACTGCGATTATTCTTGCAGGCGGAAGCGGAAGCAGAATGAAAAGTGATATTCCAAAACAATATATGGACATAGACGGTAAGCCTCTTCTTGCTTATTCTCTCATTATAATGGAGAAATCTCCTATTATAGATGAGATTGTTCTTGTTGCAAGGGAAGAGGATTTGGATTATTGTCGAAAAGAAATTGTCAACAAATACAATATCCAAAAGGTGACACATATTGTAAAGGGTGGCAGTGAAAGATATTTATCTGTATTGGAAGGGCTTAAATGTGCAACCAATAGTCAGTATGTATGGATTCATGATGGAGCCAGACCATGTGTGTCTGTAGAGATGCTTGAACGTCTTGAAAAAGATGTGGCAGAATTTGGGGCTACCATTGCAGCAGTTCCATCCAAAGATACAATTAAAGTAATAAAAAATGGAATTGTTGTTAATACTCCTAATAGAGCTGATGTGTGGATGGTTCAGACACCACAGGTTTTTGCCACAGATAAGCTTATGGGCGCTTATGATAATATGATGTCACAGCAATTGAATTGTAATATTACTGATGATGCCATGATAATAGAGAATTATGGCGATACAAAAGTGCATGTTACAATGGGAGAATACACTAATATTAAAGTAACAACTCCTGATGATATTATGGCTGTTGAAAATTATTTAAAAAATTTAAAAAATAGTGTTGACATCTAAAATGGATTTTGTTAGAATAACAAATGTCGCTGAAACAGTACTAGAAAAAATACTGAATAGCTAATATGGAGAGGTACCGAAGTGGTCATAACGGGGCGGTCTTGAAAACCGTTTGTCTTCACGGGCGCATGGGTTCGAATCCCATCCTCTCCGCTAATTAAAACCACTTGCTTTTTAAGTGGTTTTAATAATGCCTATTGGCGTTATTTAGAATCGGCAACTGGAGATGTACCCAAGAGGCTGAAGGGACACCCCTGGAAAGGGTGCAGGTCGTTAACGCGGCGCGAGGGTTCAAATCCCTCCATCTCCGTTAGCTTATCAAATAGATAAGCAGAATAATACAGCAAATATGCGGTGTTTCACACCGAAAAAACTTTTTTAAAAAACTTTTAAAAAAGTTGTTGACAAACAAAAATAGATGTTGTATTATAAATAAGCTGTCGCTCACGAAATAAGGTGAACACAGCAAAATGAACCTTGATAACTAAACAGTGAAACAACCCTGAAAATTTCAAAAAATTTTCAATCTTGTTAAACAAGAAACATTCAGAATTTATCATAAGAAGGGACCCACGAAGTGGGAAGATTTCTTATGATGGGATAGCGATGATAATCGTTAAACCAAAGAACGAAACGGATGAACTTAGTAAAAGCTAGCTCATCTGAGTCACAAACTATATTT
>CAZNUK010000062.1:0-13162 GCA_964576255.1 uncultured Butyrivibrio sp. | reverse complement strand
AAATGCGGCAAGCCGCGTAGGTTGACTAGACTGTGGACTGATTTAGCTGTTTTTGTAAAAGCTGTGCAAAATCATTTTTGTTATCCTTAAGGTTGATTTTGCTTTGGGTAGCTAATTCGTCCCGGTTTCTTTTTGACTGAAATTCTGTGTGAGCAACTTGAAATAAGTACAAATCATTCTGTAAAGCAATATGCATAAGCCTCATCCTCCTTGAATTAAGACGGAACAAATTTCCAATATACATAGTTACAATGATATAAAATTAAGACTAAATCCTTTTGTCTGATTATTATATCGGCAAGATGTTGTGGGAACTTAACCCCTAAAAACACAATATATTGTGTTTTTTGCTTAAAATAGTGAGAAGATATAATTATTGACATTTGAGTAAAAAATGATATAATATAACTTATAAGGAAAATGTTCATATTTATAAGGAGGGAATTAATATGAAAAAAATTAAATGTATTTTTGGGGTCACATTACTTTTGTTGATTACAATTACTAGTGTAGCATGGGCAGGAAGCTACAGGGAAACTGCAGATGTATTAAGTGTGGCGTATAATAAGACTATTTCAGGCGAAAGAACGGAATTTCAAGCCAAGGGAACTTTGTATGAGTCATATTCAGTAATATATAACAGATATACAACTGCTTGCTATATGGATGTTACCGTTAAAAATTATCATTGCCTTGATGGTATTATTGAGACTAAATATAACGTAGGTACAAAAGCGGTAGGTGCTTCTGTTGCAACTGAATCAGTAAGTAGAGATTGTGAAGAGCCATTTACACAAATTTGGCATTTTGGGACATGTTATCAAAGCCCATATCAGATGCAGGTTGTTGATGAGTATGAATTTTACGCTAATCAAAGTTATGAATAGAAATAATTTTAAATCCTCCTGAATGCTACAGGAGGATTTAGTGTAATAGGAGGAGTTATGTTTCACTATATTAGAAAAGATTTTCAAAATATGATTAAAACAGAAAAATTTCTTGTTGTTCTTCTTATCATTATACAAATTATGTCCAGTATTCTCGTGTTTTTTTCCTATGGAGTTGCCAATAATTATAGTGCCAAAATCGGAGTGGCTGAAAGCTTTGATTTGAGATTTGCTTTTGAAGCAGTGGAAGGCGAGACCTTCACTAAGGAAGAAGCGGATAGATTTTTTATGAAATTTTATCCTCTGATTGAGAATAAGTTTGAGAGGGTGTGGTTGGGTGGTCATGTAGATAATATATGGATATGTTCTACAGCCGGATACGAAAATGGAAAATACACAAGTTGCAAAATGCTGACGGATACAATTTATCCAATGAGGGAAATTGATGGTAGATATGTGTATTACGACAAAAAATATATTGATGCAAAATTTGAAAATGGAGAAAAGGTAGCGTTAGTAGGAATCAAATATTACGAAGAAGATGCAACTACAATTAAGATTGGACAAGATACGTATGATATCATAGGTGTATCAGAAAGTTTTATATATAATTGTGTATATATACCATATGCAACAATTCCGAATGAGATTGAAGCTAACCTTTTTGCTGTTTTTTTTGAAAAGCCTATCTTAAGAACAGAGTATGAATTGATGATTAGCTACGCATTGGAGTGCTTTGGGGACAGGGTGGAAATTCCGGAATTTGTTGGAATTGAAAATGAAAATGAATATAAGGTGTTTAATAATATAATCTTTGCTTTGGTGGCATTTATGGGTATGTGCGCTATAAACTATTGCATAATATACAACTATATTCTACATAAACGCCGTAGAATGTTTGCAGTATCAAGAATATGCGGATGTTCAAAGGTGAAAGCTATAAGCATATATATGATAGAAATTTTATCATTGTCACTGATTGCACTTGTAATAGGTTTAATTGTTTTTATTAAAGTGGTGCAACCAATAAGCAACAACTATTTTGATTATATGAAGTACTATTTTAATACAAAAGTGTATGTAGAAATAACATTGATATATATCGCTGTGATATTTTTTACATATCTTGTTTTGGTGACAGGGTTTGTCAAGAAAACACCGGTGATTTTAATGAAGGGGGTGGAGTAATATGATTACCCTTGGAATTAATCAGTTTTTTAAGAATTTTAAGAGAAATGCGTTAGTAATAATACAACTTATTATTGTGTATATTGCTGCAATTTTTACAGTATCTGCGTGGGTGGAACAATACAGTCTTTTTTATGGAATGACAGATTATTTGGATGATACAGGAATGGTTGTGCTTTATAAATACAATTTTGCGTATTCAATGGATTTTGAGAAAGAGTTAATTAAGTTTGAACAGGTGGATTATGCAATAGGAACTAATACCATAATGAATCATTGTTCATATGAGCTTTATGCAACCAATCCAGATAAAAGACATTATAAAATGCCCTTAATTGAGGGGGAATGGTGTGAGAGTGGACAGCCGGAGGCTGGCGTAATACGAGTTGTTGTAAGTGACCAATTTAATTATGATTACAAATTAGGAGAAGTAATTCAGGTTGGACATCTTAAACTTAAAATAATGGGAGTATATGACAGTGAAGAACTTGTGTATAGGGAAAATGGGCACACCTTAGATAAAAGTTATCTGGAGTGGTATTCCTATGAGCCGGGTAGCGGGTATGAGTATGAATATACATATCATATTATGGCATCATGGGAGGATGTAATAAGAGAAAGTGAAGAATATATTTGTGGCTCAGTATTTATAGATTTTAAGGATGATATAACAGATGATGAATTAGACGCAAACGAAAGAATTCTTAGTTCAGAATATGGATTTTCTGGTAGCTGGAACATAGATAGGACGGATGAATTGTATAATCATTCTGTTGAACTATTAAAATACAAGCTTTTGCCTATGACATTATTGCTGATTATTATGACAATTTTTGCGGCTATAAGTATAATAACATCAAGTGCAATAACGGTGTTGTTTGAACAAAGAAGCTATGGAATATATTTTATATGTGGAAATAACTGGAAACAAACATTTCATTTATCACTTGTACATTGGGAGATGGCAGCGCTAACAGCCTTGATTATTAGTGTATGTTCATGTGTGATGGTAAAAATAACAGGACGGTTTAATGCTTTTTCGCTGGAATTTACAAGATATCATATTATTACGATACTTGTAATTACTTTTATATTACTTTTGATTGCTATGATTATGCCATATAAATTATTAAAGAAAATGCAACCAATAAATGTTGTAAAAAATAATATGGAAAATTAGTAGTATAATAATTCTCAAAAAATATATTGACTTTAGTCTGATGAAGTGATAAACTACTAACATATTTGAAAAACGGAGGACAATATAATGAAGAAGATTTTAGTTTTGGTACTTGCCCTTGTTATGGGCTTATCTATGGTTGCCTGCACAGGCAGCAAGTCAGACTCTGATTTGGAGTATGTTAAGGAGAAAGGCAAGCTTGTAGTTGGTATTACAGAGTTTGCACCAATGGACTACAAGGATGAGGATGGCAACTGGATTGGTGTTGATGCTGAGATGGCAACTGCTTTTGCCAAGAGTCTTGGTGTTGAGGTTGAGTTTGTTATTATCGATTGGGATAACAAGGTTTTTGAATTGGATTCTAAGGCAATCGACTGTGTATGGAATGGTATGACACTTATAGATGAGGTTGTAGCAGCAATGGAATGCTCTAATGCATACTGCAATAACTCTCAGACAGTAATTGTTCCGGCAGCAGATGCTGATAAGTATCAGACAGTTGAGAGTGTTAAGGACCTTACCTTTGCAGTAGAGTCTAAGAGTGCAGGACAGGCACAGGTGGAAGCTTTGGGCTATGACTTTGTTGAGGTTACAGCACAGGCAGATGCTCTTATGGAGGTTAAGGCCGGAACTTCTGATGCTGCAGTAATTGATGCTTTGATGGCAGCTGCAATGGTTGGTGAAGGTACAGATTATGCTGATCTTACATATACAGTAGGTCTTAATAGTGAAGAGTATGGAGTAGGCTTCCGTAAGGGTTCAGACCTTTGCGAAGAGTTGAACAAATTCTTTGTAGAAGCTTATGAAGATGGAAGTATGGTTGAATGTGCTGAGAAGTACAAAATTCAGGCTTCACTTATTGAGCAGAAATAATAACTTATATTTTTGACTTTCAGAGAGTGGGTCAATTCCACTCTCTTTTAGCGCACAGGAATCTCGCGAGCGAGATTCTTTTAGTGCGTTATAAGGAAATGATTGTACCAGACTAAAATTGTTGAAGGAGTATATATAATGGATTTTTTTGAACAGTTTCCTATAGTTTTTAAATCTCTTAACAGCGGATTTTTACAGACATTAAAGCTATTTATTGTAACATTGGTGGGAGCAATTCCTCTTGGACTTATTATTTCTTTTGGAACTATGTCTAGATTCAAACCACTTAGTGCATTGTGCAAGCTGGTGGTGTGGGTTGTGCGAGGAACACCGCTTATGATTCAGCTTTTGATTATTTTCTATTTGCCGGGATTGGCATTTCATACTCCAATCTGGGGTGGAGGAGAAGGCGGTCGTTTTGCGGCGGCAGCAGTAGCATTTATTTTTAATTATGCCTGCTATTTTTCAGAGATTTATAGAGGTGGAATTCAGAGTGTTCCTGTGGGACAGGAGGAAGCAGGACTTGTTCTTGGAATGACCAAGAGCCAGATATTTTTTAAAATTAAGCTTTTGCAGATGATTAAAAGAATTGTGCCACCTATGTCCAATGAAATTATTACCCTTGTTAAGGATACTTCCCTTGCAAGAATTATTGCTTTGCAGGAAATAATCTGGGCAGGACAGTCCTTCTTAAAGGGCTCCCAGGGAATTTCAGGAGCTATATGGCCACTGTTTTTCACAGCGGTATATTATCTTTTGTTTAGTGGTATTCTTACTCTGCTTCTTGGTAAGCTTGAGAAGAAACTTGAATTTTTTAAGTAGGAGGAAATGGATATGGCAATTTTAGAAGTGAATCATATTCAGAAGTCCTTTGGTAAAACAGAGGTTTTGAAGGATATAAGCTTTTCTCTTGAGAAAGGACAGGTTGTGTCGATTATCGGGTCCTCCGGAAGTGGTAAAACTACATTGCTTAGATGTCTTAATTTTTTGGAGACACCGGACAGTGGTGTGATTAAGGTTAATGATGAGGTGTTGTTTGATGCTGACAATCCTATTACTTTGAAGGAGGCAGAAATCAGAAAAAAACGTCTTCATTTTGGACTTGTATTTCAGAGCTTTAATCTCTTTCCACAGTATACAGCCCTTGAGAATGTAATGCTTGCGAGGGAGCTTTTGGCTAAAGAACAGCCGGATTTTAAAACTAATAAAAAACAGATTCTTGCGCAGATTAAAGAGCAGGCGGAGGAGCTTTTAAGACAGATGGGCTTGTCAGAAAGAATGAATAATTATCCTCACCAGCTCTCAGGCGGTCAGTGTCAGCGTGTGGCTATTGCAAGAGCATTGGCACTTAAACCTGATATTTTGTGCTTTGATGAGCCGACTTCTGCTCTTGACCCAGAACTTACAGGAGAGGTTTTGAAGGTAATTAAAGAGTTGGCGGACAAAAATACAACCATGGTTATTGTTACCCATGAGATGGCATTTGCAAGAGATGTGTCAAGCCATGTTATTTTTATGGATGATGGTCAGATTGTGGAACAGGGTGACCCAATGGAGGTTATTGAGAATCCAAAAGAGGAAAGAACCAAAAGATTTTTGGCTCACTATTCACAGGGTTAGAATTAAATGGTATAATATAGCTTAACGAATCTTTAATGGAAGGGCGGCATATATGGATAAAATTGCAGTATTAATTCCTTGCTATAACGAAAGCCAGACAATTGAAAAAGTAGTAACAGATTTTAAAAATGTTTTGCCGGAAGCAGTCATTTACGTGTATGATAACAATTCAACTGACGGCACGGATGAAATTGCCCGCAAAGCAGGTGCTATTGTTCGTTATGAATATAAGCAGGGCAAGGGAAATGTTATTCGAAGAATGTTCAGGGATGTGGACGCACAGTGCTATATAATGGTGGACGGCGACGACACATATCCGGCAGAGTACGCCCCGGAGATTGTGAGGCGTGTTTTGGAGCGTAATGCGGATATGGTTGTGGGAGACAGGCTCTCATCCACTTATTATAAAGAGAACAAAAGACCATTCCACAACATGGGTAATTCCATGGTTCAGAAGTCCATAAAGTCCTTGTTTAAAATTGATATTAAGGATATTATGACAGGCTACAGAGGATTTAGTTATCTTTTTGTTAAATCCTTTCCGGTGTTGTCAAAGGGCTTTGAGATTGAGACAGAGATGAGTATTCATGCTGCGGACAAAAATATGCAGATAGAAAATGTTGTTGTTGATTACAGAGACCGACAGGAAGGCAGTGTATCTAAGCTTAATACAGTTTCTGATGGCATCAAGGTTATTAATACGATTATTAAGCTTTTCAGAACTTATAAGCCGTTGAACTTTTTTGGTTTTATTGCACTGTTTCTCATGATTTTTAGTATTGGTTTTATGATTCCGGTGCTGATAGACTTTTTTGAAACCGGATTTGTTAATCACTACCCAACGCTTTTTGTATGTTGTTTTATAATGCTTACAGCAATAATTGCATTTTTTTCGGGTCTTATTTTGCAGACCATTACATGGAAAAATCGTCAGGATTTTGAGATGCAGCTTCATGCTGTAAAACGTGATTTTATTAAAATAAAGGAATAGTAACTATGCCAGAGTTTTATGAACCAGAGGAGCTTAAGACACTCCAGCATCTGGAGATGGATATTTTAAAGGATTTTATCCGTATTTGTAAAGAGAATGATTTAGTATATTTTGGATATGCAGGAACCGGAATCGGCGCATTAAGACACAAGGGCTATATTCCTTGGGATGATGACATTGATATATCTATGCCGAGAGCGGATTATGAAAAGTTTTTATCAATCGTTCAGGAGCAGATGGGGGACAAATACCATGTGCTTAATTGTGACACTGATGAGAACTATCCTCTTGCCACCACCAGACTTTGCCTTCGTGGTACTGTGTTTAGAGAGTACGCTATGAAGGATGTGGATTGCGATTGGGGAATTTTCTTGGATTTGTATGCTCTTGATAATGCAGCGGATGGATGGCTTGCCTATCACTGGCAGATGTGGACAACCTGGTTTTGGGGCAAGCTTTTGATATTGCGTTCAGTGTCAAGACCGTATCTGTATATTCGTGGTCTGGGAGCCAAGATTGTAACGGGTGCTTGCATTGTAACACATCATCTGATGAAGTTTTTTCACATATCTAAGAAATGGCTTATCCGAAGAAGGGAAAAAGCCAGTCAGCGTTATAATAACAGAGAAACTAAGCGAATTGCGTATTTCTGTGACCCAATGCCACATACCAACACCTTTGAGAATGCCAAAATATATCCTCTCAGAGAATTAGAGTTTGAAGATGTTACATTACCATTCCCTAACAATTTGGAGGAGCTTTTGACCAAGATGTATGGTGATTATATGACCATGCCACCTGTGGAACGAAGAAAAACACATTATCCATATCAGTTAGATTTTGGACCATACGATTCTAAGGAGGAGTAATTTAATGGGATTTAAAGAAGATTCATATAAATTAACAGCACAGCGTATTATTGAGAAGCTTTCCATAAGAAACATGGAAGGCTTTTACTGTGAGAGTAGTGAGGAAGCTGTGAATTTGGTACTGTCTCTTATGGAAAAAGGTTCAGTTGTGTCCTGGGGAGGTTCAGAGACTCTTAAGGACTCAGGCATTATGGATGCCATTAATAACGGAGATTATGAACTTATTGACCGTTTGGCGGCACAGACCCCAGAGGAGAGAAGAGAGGTTTTTGCCCGTACAGTTATGAGTGATTATTTTCTCATGAGTACCAATGCCATAACTCTTGATGGAGAATTGGTGAATATTGACGGTAACGGTAACCGTCTTGCGGCTCTTATCCACGGACCAAGCCATGTAATTATTGTGGCTGGTATGAATAAGGTTACTAGAGATGTTGAGTCAGCTTATAAGAGAGTTAAGACTAATGCCTGCCCTCCGAATGCGGTACGCCTTAACAGAAATACCCCTTGTGGCAAAACCGGAGTGTGCGGTGATTGCTTATCCCCTGATTGCTTCTGTAATCAGATTGTGGTGACGAGAAGAAGCGGACATCCGGGCAGAATTAAGGTTGTGTTAGTTGGAGAAGAATTGGGATATTAATTATTATGGAGGTGGTTCAAAATGATTAAATTAATCAAAGATAATCTTGTAAAATCAATAATTGTTGGAGTAGCTGCAATTGTTACAATTGTATTTGTTGTTGTGGGCATAATTAAAATTACAGGGGATAAGAAGTCGCAGGCGTCGGGAAATAACGAAACGACTACAGCTGTGGGTGAGCAGTCAGAAAATTCAACTACTGACGCAGATGATGAAAATGATAGTTTAGCAGATGGTAAAAATAACAATTTAACTGACGAAGAAAACACTTCTGCGGATTCTTCAAATGAAAGTACGGAAGGCAGTGGGGATAACCAAGAGACGACGGTAGCATCAGATACTGATGAGGAACAATCCACCGAGGTTGATGTTGATAATCCAAAACAGCCAACAACTGAGGCGCCTACCAAAGCACCGGACACATCTGAAACTATTTCTAATGAAGAAGCAGAGGAGCAGTTTAAGGAATCTGGTGGTACATATGTGGATAATTCTGATGGAACAGTGAGTATTACAGGTGGAGATGTGGAAGGTGAGCTTATTATTCCGGCAACTATAGATGGTAAGCCAGTAGAGCTTGCTGAAAATGCTTTTGCCATAATGGGTTATGGTAATGATAGTATAACTTCTGTTGAGATTAATGCATCAGTAATCGGAGCTTGCGCTTTTCAAAATTGTACTGCGCTTAAAACTGTAATTATTGGCGAGAACGTTAAGGAAATCGGCAACGGAGCATTTGCTAACTGCCCTTCATTAGAGACTGTAATTTTTAAAGGTGAAGGAGTTACAGAGCTTCCGGAATATGTTTTTATGTCCTGTCCTAAGATGACCAGCATAACTTTGCCTAAAAGCATTACGAAGGTACATGTTGGTTTTATTACATCCTATCAGCCATATGTTTTGGAGGCTTATCCTGAAGGGTACACGGGAACACCAGACTATGAATCCATAGTTCCTGAATTTACTTTATATACATATTCAAAGCCAGGAGAGATTACAGTGTGGAGTAATCTGTATGGTACAGAATATACGGAATATGACGGATTGGAAGCTATTGGAACTGAAACAAGAAAAGCGAATTTCAAGGTAAAATATTTGGAGTAAAAAAATGCAGATTATGATGATTATACTCTTCATAATCTGCATTTTTTTATTTTTGTAAACAAGGTATAATAAAGACGTACAAAAACACACAAAAACAAACAACAAAAAATAAAAGATTTATTGGTTGTAAGTGGTATAATAAGTTGCGTTAATTGACCGGCGTTAACATTACTATTATTAATATATCTTTTTATTCTTTGCTCCATCTTCCACTTGCACCGCAAGGTAACACAAGTCCTGTGCTTGTAACTGGAAGACCGATTTCAGAAGCTTCCACCTTGCCACCATGCTTTGGACAAATGGCGGTGCCAATCATATAAGTAAGTACAGCGGGAGCAAGTCCTGTTGTATATGAGTTAATTAAGAAGAAAATGGCATCATCCGATAATAACTGTTCGCAAAGCTGTACCAGAGGATATATTGCTTCTTCAATTTTCCAGATTTCACCCTTAGGGCCTCTTCCATAGGATGGAGGGTCCATAATTATTCCGTCGTATTTGTTGCCACGGCGGATTTCACGTTCTACGAATTTAACGCAGTCGTCCACAAGCCAACGGATTGGCGCATCCGAAAGTCCTGATGAAGCGGCATTCTCTTTTGCCCATCCAACCATTCCCTTGGAAGCGTCCACGTGGGTAACGCTTGCTCCGGCAGCAGCGGCTGCAAGAGTAGCACCACCGGTGTATGCGAACAGATTAAGAACCTTAACAGGTCTTCCTGCTGTGCGAATTTTCTCAGAGAACCAGTCCCAGTTAACTGCCTGCTCCGGAAAAAGTCCGGTATGTTTAAAAGAAAAAGGTTTAAGGTTAAAAGTCAGATTTTTGTAATTAATACTCCACTGTTCTGGGAGGTCAAAAAATTCCCATTCGCCACCGCCTTTTGTGCTACGATGATAATGTCCGTTCATCTTGTGCCATCCCTTATGTTCCTTAGGGGTGTTCCAGATAACCTGAGGGTCGGGTCTGACGAGAAGATAACCTCCCCAGCGCTCTAATTTTTCACCCTGTGAGGTGTCTATAACTTCGTAATCCTGCCATTCGTTAGCAATCCACATAATAATCAGTCCTTTAAAGAATATTTCTTTAACTACTATAAATTAAAGTGAACGTAATATCAAGAAAAATCCAATATAATAGGCGTATTTCCTTGCTATGTTAGTCAAAAAAGGTTATAATCTAGATATATTGGAGGTACGTGCTTATGAGAAAAAACATCAAGAAATTTTTAGCTCTTATATTTGCCGTTGTAATAGGTGTCGGGGGATTTGGCAATATAGGGCAGACAGAAGCTTCGGTTAATAATGTAACCAATGTAACTAATCAGGCAGTGGTATCTGGAGCCGTAGCAGGCCAGCAGAGTAATATCCAGGATGGTGTGACCCTGCATTGCTGGAATTGGTCATTCAAAAATATTGAGGCAAATATGGCGTTGATTGCTTCATTGGGTTATACGGCTGTTCAGACCTCGCCAATTCAGCAGTCCAAGGAAGGAACTAGCACCTATTCTATGGATGCGTGGTGGTTATATTATCAGCCAATGGGATTTCACATTGATAATACAGGAAATAGTGCTTTGGGTACCAAAGCGGAATTTATCAGTATGTGTAATACCGCCCATCAGTATGGTGTTAAGGTAATTGTAGACGTTGTTGCTAATCATCTTGGTAACCAGACCGGGAATAATTTATCTACAGCAATTTCATCAGAGATTAGAAATGATTCTAGTTACTGGCATGATTATACCAAGAATACTAATGATTACAATAGCAGATATGAAGTAACTCAGTATTGTATGGCGGGACTTCCGGATTTGAACACAAGTGATACTAAGGTTCAGAATTTGGTTATTGGATTTTTGAAGGAATGTATTGATGCCGGCGCAGATGGATTTAGATTTGATGCGGCTAAGCATATTGAAGTTCCGGTTGATACAGATTACTGTGCAAGTGATTTCTGGCCTAATGTAATTAATGCGGCAACAACATATGCAAGCAATAAGGGAAAGACTTTGTACTGCTATGGTGAGCTTCTGGATACACCGGGTGGTGGAATTCCTTCTAGTGCATACACTACATATATGAGTATAACGGATAATTCATGGGGAAATCAGCTTAGAGGTAATATTAGCTCAGGTAATACATCATCTTATAGTTATATATATCATAAGGGGGATGATGTGCTGGCAAATAAGCTTGTATTATGGGCAGAATCCCATGATACATTTGCTGGTGGTGACTCCATAAATGTATCTCAGCAGAATATTAACAAAACATGGGCACTGGTAGCGGCAAGAGCGGATGCGATGGGATTGTATTTTGCAAGACCAAGCAGTACTAATCTGAATAATACTCCAATGGGAACTGCGTCAATTACCGGCTGGGCAAATTCAGAAGTGGCAGCGGTTAATAAGTTCCACAATGCTTTTGTAGGACAATCAGAATATATATCTAATGAAGGAAGTATCTCATATTGTGAAAGAGGAACTTCCGGCGTAGTATTGGTTAACTGTAGTGGTACTAATACTTCAGTAAGTGTAACTGCTAATACTATGGCAGCGGGTACATATACGGATCAGATTACCGGAAATACTTTTACTGTAGCCAATGGTAAAATAACAGGTGAAATCGGTGGAACAGGCATTGCGGTTGTATATAATGCAACAAGCAGTGGCACATCAACTACAACTAAGAACATTGCATATCTTGAGTTGCCAAGTGGCTGGAGTACTAATGTATATTGTTATGCGTACAATGATTCTGATGTTAATAATGGAGATTGGCCTGGCGTTCTTATGACTAAGGTATCAGGAAACCTGTACAAATACGAAGTGCCAAGTGATATTACTAATCCAAAAGTAATTTTTTATAGTAGTGATAGTAATCGTTATCCGGGAGATATGGAACCGGGACTTTCCTTGTGGGGAAGTATGATTTACGAAGATGGCCAGTGGGTGGTATACAGCACTGGAGAAGATAGTAGTGGTGGAAGCTCATCGGGTGGAAGTTCATCCGGAGGCAGCCAGAGTGGTGGAGATTCTTCAAGTGGTGGCAGCTCATCAGGAGGAAGCTCGTCCGGCGGTAGTTCAAGTGGTGGCAGTTCATCAGGAGGAAGTTCGTCCGGCGGTAGTTCAAGTGGTGGCAACTCATCAGGTGGCAGCTCGTCCGGCGGTAGTTCAAGTGGTGGCAGTTCATCAGGAGGAAGTTCGTCCGGTGGTAGTTCAAGTGGTGGAAGCTCATCCGGTGGAAATTCATCCGGTGGTAACCAGAGTAGCGGAGATTCTTCAAGTGGAGGCAACTCATCAGGAGGAAGTTCGTCCGGCGGTAGCTCGAGTGGTGGAAATTCATCAGACAGTAGTAGCGGTGATGATTCTTCAAACAATAATGGCAGTGGAAATAACACTGATACAGATAATTCACAGTCTGGTAATGCCGATAATGATGATAATTCACAGAACTCTGATAATAATGTAGATACACCTATTGATGAAGGCGATGATGGTAATAACTCTTCATCCGATGTAACTACCGAGGCTGGAGATGCAGGTGATGATGGTGGTAAGGAAGATAAGAAATTCCCATGGCCTGCTGTTGTAATTCCATTAGGCTTAGTGGCAGTTGGAGTAGGAGTATTTGTATATATCAAGAATAACAAGGCAGAAGGCTAGAATATATTAGTACCTATGATGTGAGAATGGTGCTATAGATACCCTAAAAAGTATCTATAGCACCTTTTTATTATAGATTTCTGAACTGTAGCGGAGGTCTCAGAGCCAAGAAGTTTCCCGAGAGACCTCCAGTGTAGTCTTTGAGGA
>CAZNUK010000061.1:4960-13316 GCA_964576255.1 uncultured Butyrivibrio sp. | reverse complement strand
ATCAAAAAAAGGCTGCCTGATGTATCGGCGTATAGAATGAATAATTATTAATAGTTAAGAGGGCATCCCTCAAGTCATTTTATGACTTTTGGGACACCCTCTATATTATTATTTTTATTAAGTGCTTATGTTATATATGCATATTTTCATCCCTAACGGGTATAATTCTAATATAAAATCTTGACATTATACCCGTTAGGGTATAACATATAGACATGAATACTATTGCAGAATTTATGAAACAAAAAAGAAAAGAAGCGGGGCTTACTCAAGAGGAGTTTGCAATTCGTTCAGGACTTGGACTTCGTTTTATTAGAGAACTTGAGCAAGGAAAGGAAACGGTTCGCATGGACAAGGTTAATCAGGCACTTTCAATGTTTGGCATGAAGGCAGTTCCCGGAAGGAAGGATGACTAATGGAAGCATATAGAACAGCTTATGTATATGTGAGGGATACCTTTGCAGGAATATTGAGAGAAACCGATTCAGGATATTCTTTTATTTACGATGATGATTACCTGATAGGAGAAAAACCACTGGCAGTAAGCTTGACTATGCCTCTTCAAAAAGAAGAATATACATCCAAAACACTTTTTGCTTTTTTTGATGGCTTAATTCCGGAGGGATGGTTACTTAATGTTGTAAGCCATAACTGGAAAATTGATAGCAAAGATCGTTTTGGAATATTACTTGTAGCTTGTAAAGATCCTATCGGAAATGTCCGCATAAAGGAGGCGAAAGAATGAGCCGTTGCTTATGTTGTGGCAAATCACTTCGTATTGAAAATGAATATGGATGGCATATGTCCTGTATCAAAACTTTTTTTGGAATTTCTAAATTCCCTGATATAGATGTATCAAAGGAAGTTTTGAATAAAATTGCAATTGATAATACGAGCAAAGGCTTTACTGTCCCCGGCGTACAGAAAAAGTTGTCGTTACATCTGTCAAAAGAGGATAATCCTCGATTAACATTGGTAAATTATCCTACAGGTTATATTCTCAAACCACAGACAGATGAGTATATTGCATTACCGGAGATGGAATATCTTGTTATGGAGATGGCGAAAGCTAGCGGTATCAAGACGGTTCCATATGCTTTGATTCATTTGCCGTCTCAAGATAATACATTTGCTTATATAACTAAGCGAATAGATAGAGAAAATGGGCAGATTCTTGCTATGGAGGATTTTTGTCAGCTTGATGGAAGACTTACTGAAGATAAGTATCGTGGTTCGTATGAGAGGTGTGCTAAAATTATATTAGCATACTCTGCACAAAAAGGACTAGATAAGACAGAATTATTTATTCGCATTGTTTTTTCTTTTGCAGTTGGTAATTCAGATATGCATCTTAAGAATTTTTCGTTGATTGAAACTGCTGAAGCGAGTGGAGAATATATACTATCTGCTGCTTATGATATGCTTTCTACGAATGTAGTAATACCTGACGATAAGGAGCAGCTGGCATTGACTATTAATGGTAAGAAGCAAAATATCCGTAGAAAAGATTTCATTAGTTTTGCCGAAGCTATTGATATTGATGGTAAAATAGCAGGAAAAATGATTGAAAAAATAGTTAAACTTAAAGATAAGTATATAACGATGTGCAGAGAATCCTATATGCCGGATAGTATGAAAGAAAGTCTTGAAAAATTAATTGAAGAAAGAATTTTAATATTAACAAAATAGCTTTAAAGTATAGTGAAAAGTCCGGCAAATGCCGGACTTTTCACTGTATTATTTTATATACAACACTCCCAATGTTCCCGGTCCGCAGTGGCTAGAAATCACGCCTCCAGCCTTGGTTTCGAGAATTTCCTTAAATGTATGAAGACTTTCAAGATATTCTCTTACACTTTCCACCAATTCAGGTTCACAGCCTGAATGAGTAATGAATACACGGTCAGGTCTGGCTTTAATCAAATCCTCAGTAAGTTCTTTAACGTAGGTTATTATTACACTGTTCATCTTTCCACGATATTTTTTGGAGGCACCCATTTTGCCATCCTTAACGTCGATGCGAGGGTGGAGTTTGAGGGCACTACCGGCAAGGGCAGCAAGGCCGCTGCAACGACCACCACGATGGAGGTAGGTTAAGGTGTCTACCACGAAGCTGGCACGAACTCTTGGAATAAGCTTGTCCAGTTCTGTGAGGATGTCAGATGATGACATGCCATTGGAAGCCATAATGGCGGCTTCAATTACAATAAGTCCGATTCCTGTTGACAGGTTGGCAGAATCAACTACGTGAATCTTATCCTTAAGTTCAAGCTCTTCTGCCGCAAGCTTCATTACATTATTGGAAGCGGACATAGTCTGGGAAATACTGAAACTTATGATTTCGCTCCCGTCTTCGGTGAGGGTCTTGAACATGTCAATTGCCTCTGCAATGGAAGGGGCAGAGGTTCTTGGAGTTGTCTTATTGGCGTCGGACCAGGTGTAGATTTCCTCCGGTGTAATGTTGACACCATCGTTGTATTCATCCTCGCCCAAAAGAATGTGGAGGGGAAGGATGTTTATATTATAGCGTTTGATAAGCTCCGGTGATAAATCACAGGTGCTGTCTGATACAATTTTAATGCTCATAGAATTACCTTCTTTCGATTATCATAGTATTATTCTAACCACTTTTTGCGTATTAATCAACAATAATAAAACCTTGTCTTTTTCCCCAGTTTTTTATATACTAAAAATTAGATTTCGAAAGAAGGGTTAACTATGCTAAGGAAAACTGCTAATGAGACAATTTTATACATTGTGGTGCCTTGTTATAACGAAGCCAAAGTGCTCCCTATAACCTCTGAGATGTTTCTTCAGGAGCTTAATATCCTTGTGGAAAAAGGGCTTATCAGTGATGAGAGTCGTATCCTTTTTGTGGATGATGGAAGTAAGGACGAGAGCTGGGAGCTGATTAAGAGTTACGCCAAGGCGGACAAGCATTTTCTTGGAATTGCCCAGAGTCGTAACAGAGGGCATCAGAACGCAGTGTTAGCAGGACTTATGGAGGCTCTTGATAGTGGGGCGGATATAACCATTTCCATTGACTGTGATGGGCAGGATGACCTTGCGGCTATGGAAGAGATGGTGAAGGAATATCATGATGGCTGTGAAATTGTGTATGGTGTGAGAAATAACCGTAAGAAGGATACCTTTTTCAAGAGAAAAACAGCAGAAGGATTTTACAGATTTATGAATTCTATGGGCGCGGAGGTTGTGTATAATCACGCGGATTACAGACTTTTGTCCAAGAGAGTTCTTGAAGAACTCAAAAACTATAGAGAGGTTAACCTTTTCTTAAGAGGAATGGTTCCGCTGGTAGGCTTTAAAAGTACTTCGGTGTACTACGAAAGGCAGGAGCGAATTGCAGGGAAATCTCATTATCCATTGTCTAAGATGATGGGACTTGCTTTTGACGGGATTACTAGTATGAGCATAAAGCCAATAAGACTTATAATGCTTTTGGGGTTGTTTGTTGCATTGCTTAGTTTTGCAGGAATTGTGTGGGCGGTGGTGACTACCATACTTGGGCAGACGGTGGCAGGCTGGGCAAGTACAGTATGTATTGTATGCTTTTTAAGCGGTGTGCAGATGATTTCCATTGGTGTGATTGGCGAATACATAGGAAAGATTTACTTAGAGGTTAAGGACAGACCTAGATACATTATTAGCGAAAGAACTACCGAGGGGGTACGTAAGGATGAAGACGATTAAAAAATTTATACCGGAGATAATTGCAGTAGTAGCAATAATTTTATTGATGGTGGGGTATGGAATAGCCACCAAGAAACTTCACAGTAATTCTGTGTATGATGGAAATTATGTTGGGGGTAATGCCACGGATGCTTATGCTGACATGGACGTAAAGTGGATTGCCTCAGTGCAGGAAGCTCCCGGAGTGAATAAAGTAGAATTTGCTGAAGAGTCCGAATTTAAAAGCTATGAAGAGGAAGCAATACTTGAGGAAGAGGGTTGGTACTGGTTAAGCTTTGTAGCTCAGATTAATGATGAAAGTGGTTACCACGAAATAATCCACAGCGACCTAATTGTAACAGAGGAGTGGACTGGGGATAGTGAGGATATATTTGTTCTCACAGTATCTGATGGAGTTGGATATGTATCTAAGGTGCCAAATAATGTGGAAGAGATGTTAGTTTATTGTGAAGTGTATTTTAGCAATAATGGTTGCGTGTTTAATGCAGCAGATTTTTATTCTTCTGCGTCGCTATACCTTGAAAAAAATGGTAACCTTACAGCATATAATCTACAGATAGTTCAGGTATGCATGATGGCAGCCGTTGCAGTAATAGGAATAATATATATCATCTTTGCTTTTTTTAAGAACAAACTTATTCATATGGCAGCGATGTTAGTGTTGTTGTGTATTCCTTTTGGCATTTCTGTTAGTGAATTTAGAGGTGACGATATTTGTGAATGGCGTGCCGTTGATGATGAAGACCTTTTTGTTATAGTACCAAAACATCTAAAGGATAAGCGTGTCCAGATTAGTGGAGATGTGACCTTGGTTAATGAAATGGATTTAGATAGAGAATATTTTGAAGATTTCCAACCGGAAATAGATATTGATAGCAAGGATTTCAAAGAAGATTATAAGCGTTTTGACGTAATCCCCGGCTATGGGGTGTATCCTTTTATATTTGTGGTGGATGTCCTTTGTGCAATTGCCTTTGGCACAGTGTTAATCATCAATAAATCCCGCGGAACCACCATTACGCCGGACGGCACAACCGAAGACGGCTGGGCTGAATTTTACGGCAGATATGTAGTTGGCAAGGTTAAATATCTTTCCGATGCTTTTGCGGGCATGGAGGCATATTTTGAACAAAATGAAAGTAACGAAGAGATACTTTTTATATCTACAGAATATTCCTATGATGGTGAAGTAATCGAGTCGCCGGAATATGCGGTTGAGAAAGTCAAAAAAGCTCCTTATCCGGGGGCTCCGGTGGATAAGCGTCATATAATTAAAGTGGTTGGTGGCGAGGAGCCTCTCGATTATGAGCTGAATTTTGGAAAGAAGAACGCATATCTGATAAAATATATGGAAGGCGTTATTACCATTGTGTATGAAATCCGTAAGAAGGAGGGATAATAGCATGGATAATTGCGAGATGTGCGGATACTATGAATATGATGAGGAGGACGAGTGCTACTACTGTGGCAGAGACCTTGATGAGGACGAGATGTATAATTTCGTGTCCGGTCAGGTTAAGGCGTGTCCTTATTTCTCATATAATGACGAATACAAAATCGTCAGAAAACAGATGTAATCCCCCCCTATACTTGAATTTAAAAGGGGATTATGCTAAAATTAACCTTTAAAAAAGGAGGATATCAGTGAATATTGGTTTTATTGGGGCCGGCAAGGTTGGCTGCTCTTTAGGAGCGTACTTTCTTGATAACGGCTTTTTGGTTTCGGGCTACTGTAGTCGTAGCTATGAGTCTGCATGCCTTGCAGCGGAACTTACGAAAACAAAGCCCTATGATAACCTTTTGGAGCTGGTTAATGACTGTGAACTTATTTTTGTCACAGTCAATGACGGGGCGATTGTTGATGTGTGTAATGACTTGCGCACACACAATCTTATGAATAAGACTTTGTGTCACACAAGCGGCGCTATGTCCTCGGAGATTTTTGGGGATTTAGAAGGAGTAGGAGGCATTTGTTCCCTGCATCCACTTATGGCTGTAAGCTCCAAGGAGCAGGCTTTAGAGCGTGCTTTTTTCACAATTGAAGGCAATGATATAGGAATTAATGTTCTTCGCGCAATTCTTACCAAATGCGGGAACCCTTATCAGAAAATTGATTCAGGGAACAAGACGAAGTACCACTTGGCGGCATCCACTGCCAGCAATCTTGTAGTGGGACTTCTTGATATGTCCGTTAATATTCTTGCGGATTGCGGCTTTACAGAAGAGTCTGCAAGAGCGGCGCTTAAACCTCTGGTAGAGGGAAATGCAATCGCAGTAATGGACAAAGGGGCAAGGACTGCCCTTACAGGACCGGTCAGTAGAGGTGACTGCGACACGGTCAGAAAGCATTTGGATAATCTGGAAGGCGAAGACAGAGATATATATAGGCTGCTGTCAAAAAGGCTTATGAAGCTTTCCACCTATTCTGAATCAGACATTGAAAATGATATGAAAGGAATTTTGGAAGAATGAAAAATACGGTTTCAACACTTAGACAGCAGAAGGAAAATGGTGATAAAATCACCATGCTGACAGCGTACGATTATTCTACCGCCAAGCTTATGGAGGAGGCGGGAATTAATATGATTCTTGTGGGTGATTCACTTGGAATGGTTATGTTAGGATATGAGGATACCATCCCTGTAACTATGGAGGATATGATTCATCATACCAAGGCGGTTACAAGAGCTACTAAGGATACCTTCGTAGTTTCAGATATGCCATTTATGTCTTATCATGTGTCTATTGAACAGGCAGTTGCCAATGCAGGTCGTCTGGTTAAAGAAGGTATGTGTCAGGCAGTCAAATTAGAGGGTGGTGCTAAGGTGTGTCCTCAGATTAGAGCTATTGTGGATGCACAGATTCCTGTGTGTGCACATATCGGACTTACGCCTCAGTCGGTTAATGCCTTTGGTGGTTTTAAGGTACAGGGCAAAACCGAAGAAGCGGCAAGACAGCTTATCGAGGATGCCAAGGCAGTTGAGGCAGCAGGTGCATTTATGGTGGTTCTGGAATGTGTTCCGGAGAAGCTTGCTAAGATTGTTACAGAAGCGGTAAGCATTCCTACTATCGGTATAGGAGCGGGAGCCGGATGTGATGGTCAGGTTCTGGTATATCAGGATATGCTTAATTTGTACGGAGGAATTAAACCTAAATTTGTTAAACAGTTTGCTAATCTTGGTGATGTAATGCGTGAGGCATTTAAGGAATATTCCCGAGAGGTTAAAGAAGGAACATTCCCTGCCCCAGAGCATACCTTTGCAATTTCAGACGAAGTGATAAGTAAGCTATACTAACAAGGTAATAAGGAGTTAACTATGATTAAAGCATATACAGTAGAAGAGGTTCGCAAGAACGTCAAAGAATGGAAAAAACAGGGACTTTCAATTGGTTTTGTACCTACTATGGGATATCTTCATGAGGGACATGGAAGTCTTATTGAAAAAGCAGCCAAAGAAAACGACCGTGTAGTGGTCAGTGTGTTCGTTAATCCGATACAGTTTGGTCCAACAGAGGATTTGGCAAGTTATCCAAGAGATTTTGAAGCGGATTGCGCTATGTGCGAAAGTCTTGGCGCCAGCCTTGTCTTTCATCCTGAGAATGAAGAGATGTATTTTGACGACTTCTGTACTTTTGTGGATATTAACGGACTTTCAGAGGTGCTTTGTGGCAAAACAAGACCGATTCATTTTAGAGGTGTGTGTACAGTAGTGTCTAAGCTTTTTAATATTGTTACACCGGACAGAGCTTATTTTGGACAGAAGGATGCACAGCAGCTTGCCATTATCAGAAGAATGACAAGGGATTTGAATTTTGATATTGAAATTGTTGGATGCCCTATCGTTAGGGAAGATGATGGACTTGCAAAAAGCTCAAGAAATACTTATTTAAGCCCTAAGGAAAGAGAGGCAGCAGTTGTACTTTCCAAGGCTATTTTTGCAGGAGAAAAGCTTGCAAAAGAAGGAGTCAAAGACGCCCTCACCATTAAGGCAACTATGATGGCGATTCTCAAAGCAGAGCCACTTGCCAATGTGGAATATGTGGAGCTGGTGGATTTTGACACCCTTAAGGATGTGGAGACAATTAATGGACCAATTCTTACAGCTATTGCAGTTAGAATTGGAACTACAAGATTAATAGATAATTTTATCATTAACTAAGGAGAATGTTATGGATATTAAAGGAACAGAATTGTTTGTAAAAGCTCTTCGTGCAGAAGGGGTTGATACAGTGTTCGGCTATCCGGGAGGAATGGCAATCGATTTATTTGACGCATTATATGATGCGAAGGATATTGATTTGGTGCTCCCAAGACATGAGCAGGCATTAGGTCATGAGGCTGATGGTTATGCCAGAGCTACAGGTAAGGTGGGCGTATGTCTTGTTACCAGTGGACCGGGTGCAACTAATCTTGTAACAGCTATTGCAACAGCTAATTTCGACAGTGTACCTATGGTATGTTTTACAGGGCAGGTATCAACTGATTTAATCGGTAACGATGCTTTTCAGGAGGTTGACATCGTTGGTGTTACAAGAAATATCTGTAAGTATGCAGTTGTTGTAAAAGATAGAAAAGAGCTTGCAGAGACTATTAAAAAAGCATTTTATGTAGCAAGAACCGGTAAGCCAGGTCCTGTTGTTGTAG
>CAZNUK010000061.1:0-4860 GCA_964576255.1 uncultured Butyrivibrio sp. | reverse complement strand
ATTAAAAAAGCATTTTATGTAGCAAGAACCGGTAAGCCAGGTCCTGTTGTTGTAGATATTCCTAAGGATGTTCAGCTTGCTATGGGAAGTGATGAATACCCTGAGGATATTGCTATCAGAGGTTATAAGCCAAGTAGTGGAGTTCATGTTGGTCAGATGAAAAAAGCAATGACCATGTTAAAAGCTGCAAAGCGCCCTGTTTTTGTTGTAGGTGGCGGTGTTAAAATTGCCGGCGCAGGAGAGGTTCTTACCTCTGTTGCAGAGAAGATGAATATTCCGGTTGTTACTACTATTATGGGTAAAGGAGCAATTCCTACAGACCATCCAATGTACATAGGTAATATCGGAATGTATGGTAATTACGCTTCTAATATGGCAGTTACCAAATGCGACGTTATGTTTGCAATTGGTGTTCGTTTTAGTGACAGAATTACCGGAACAATTGAGGATTTTGCCAAGGATGCTAAGATTATTCACGTTGATATAGATACAGCATCTATTTCAAGAAATATCGTGGTTAATGTGCCTATCGTAGCAGATGCCAAGGCGGCACTTACCGAAATGGATGCTCATACAAGCCGTTGTAAGACTGATGAATGGCTTGCAGATATTAATAAGTGGAAGGAAGAGATTCCTATCACTATGAAGAACTATGAGGGTATGACTCCTGAGGATATTATAGGCGGAATTAATGAGATTTTCCCAGATGCAACAGTTACAACTGACGTTGGGCAGAATCAGCTGTGGACAACCCAGTATCTTGCCATGAATGGTAAGCGTAAATTCTTAACCTCCGGTGGACTTGGTACTATGGGCTATGGACTTCCATCAGCTATTGGTGCATACCTTGGAGAAAAGAATGGACATGTTGTATGTATCGCCGGTGATGGTGGTGCTCAGATGAATATTCAGGAACTTGCTACAGCTTCACTTCTTGAGGTTCCTGTTGTGTACTGTATTTTCAATAACACATATCTTGGCAATGTAAAACAGATGCAGAAAATGTTCTATGACAAACGTTATTCTGCCACCTGTTTAAGATATAGCAGAAGCTGTAACAGAAGCTGTCAGACAGAGGGCATATGTACCGGAAGTCAGTATGTACCTGATTTTGTTAAGCTGGCAGAGAGTTACAATTGCGACGGAATCAGAGTTACTAATGAAGAAGAGATGAAGGCAGCATTCCTTAGAGCTAAGGAAAACACTAATCGTCCAACTGTTATTGAATTTGTAATTAGCTGCGAATATGACGTGTATCCAATGGTGCCAGGCGGCAAAGCGTTGACAGATATGATGTTTGGATAGGAGGAAAGATATGAACCAGATGAAAAAAAGATGGATTTCCATTTATGTTGAAAATGATCCCGGTGTTCTTGCCAGAATTTCTGGTCTTTTCTCCGGAAAATGCTATAACATCGATAGCCTGTCAGTTGGTGTAACAGAGGACCCTTCTGTATCACGAATGACCATTAGTGTTACCAGTGATGACAAGACCTTTGAACAGATCAAAAAACAGCTTAACAGAAGTGTTGAGGTAATTAAGGTTCTTGATTTTACAGACCTTTCAATTCATATGAAGGAGCTTATGTTTGTTAAGATTAACAGCTGTTCCGAAAAAGACAAAGCAGAAGCCTTCAGAATTGCTCAGGTATATGGTGTAACAGTTAAGGATTGCAATAAGAATACTGTAATGCTTGAATGTACCCAGACAGAAGAGAAGAACGCTGCACTCCTTAAGATTTTAAAGGAGAGCTTTGGATACAGACTTGAGGTTGTAAGAGGCGGAGCCGTTGCAATCGAGTCAGTAAGCTATGGAGAGAGATAAAGGATTATAAGAGGTGAGCTGAAAATACTAATAAAGTAAAAGCGGGCCGGAAGGTATGACTATAAAATGTAGGTTGCAAAGTGAATACTATCAATGAAATGAACAAAGTTAATGTGTATGATGTTTACATAAACGGGGCTACAACTAATACATCAATTAATAATGAAAATATAGAGGTTGTAGATAATACTGCGGCAATTTTACAATTATCTGAAGATGCATATGGCGATGGATACCATTGCAAGTCAATTATACCATCAAGGCTCTGTAATATAGGAGGCGATAATTATGAGAAAAATATTGTGTCTTATAATAATTTTAGTGCCATTATGTGGTTGTACCAAACAAATAACAACTATGCCAGCGTCTAATAATGATGTGGATAATACTACTAATGAAATAACATCAATAAGTGAAAGTAGTGCAATTGAAACAACTACCGAGTATGAGGAATTAACAAATGGTGAATTGTTACAAAACGTATTGTTAAATAAATCCACGTTTCAATATTATCCCAACGAAGTGACGGGAGACAGAAACTTTGAAGCAATTCATCTGAAAGATTCAAGTTTTGATTATTATGCATTTAGTATGATTGATATTAATTTTGATGGAGAAAAAGATGTATGCTTGTATTCTACAACACATGAAGATCAGTTTTTAAGAGTTCTGTTTGTTGAAGAGGGTAAAGTATATGCTAGTGGGATACAGACATATGGTACAGAGGTCGTGGCTGAAGGTTATGCAATTGCCGAACTTGAAAACAAACTTTTGGTAGAAAAGGCAAACTTTCAGACTCAGGATAATGATGTAGTTCTCAGAATTGATTATGATTTTAATATTTTTCAATATAATGGAGTGGAGGTTACAGCCAAAGAAGCAGAAGCTCATAGAGCAGATTATTCTATGACTCCCGCAATAAAATATGATATGACGGAAGAAAATATTCATACATATGTAAAATAAAATTATTAATATGATTATTTCTTATAGCCTTTTTGTAGCATATTGGTATACCACACCGTAAATGCCACATAAAGCAGAGACACCACAAACCAGATTAATTTAATAATGCCATTATCAGTGATAAACATGGCAACTGAAAGAGGAGCCCAGATGAAGATTACTGCAAGATTAATTGTCAGCAGTATTTTCCCGTCAGGAGCTTTTCTTTTTATCTGTTTGAATGCCAGTATAAGCTGGGCAATTATCAGTATAGTCATTAAAATACAAATACAAATATCCATTTTAAATTAGTCCTTTCCGAGCTTTTTTTCATTATACACAGAATGATTGTTTTTTTCCATAGTAAGTCATAAAAATAAAAAACCGGTCATAAAATATATAGAGGATTATTGTCATATGAAGAAAACAGTTTTAATTGTCCTTTTGTATTTTATAGGCTGTCTGTTAATCCCCTGTCTGGTTACTCTGGCCATTGGAGATGATAAAAAAGTATCTGAAAAAGCAAGTGCGGTTAAAACCGGTGAGGCAACCGAAGTAGAAGAGACAGAGGAAACAGAGGATTATATTATAAGGACGGTTGCCTCTTATTATGAGGATGGAGATGGAGGAGAATTTTTAAAAGCTCTTGCAATTGTGGTGCGCACTTATGGTATAATTGGTGAGGATTTGGATTTTACCCCTATGACTCTTACATATCAGGAGCTTAAGACAAAGTGGGGCGATTATTACTCAGCAAATCTGGAAGCAGTGACAGCGGCAGTTAATGCGACCGAAGGGATTGTTATGGAGTTGGAATCCGGGGATTTGCTGCCTTATTTTTGTCAGATCAGTGCAGGATATACAAGAGGAATGGAGAATTCCTGTCTTGCCATGGTAAATTGCAGTGAGGATTTAAATGCACCGGATTATATGACGGTGGTGTCCTATACTCATAGTGAGGTTGTTAATAAGCTTGAAGAGGAATTTCCTGACCTGACTTTGGACGGGGGAATTGCAGATTGTTTTCAGGTTATAAGCAGGGATGAGGCCGGATATGTTACTGAAGTTATGGTGGGAAATATCACCTTGAGTGGGGATGAACTTGCCAAGGTGCTTTCATTAAATTCAGGTAATTTTATGGTGACTCCTGGTGATGAGAATATGGTGTTTACTGTCAAAGGCATTGGGAGTGGATATGGAATGTCCCTATATGCAGCCAGACAGAAGGCGGTTTCTGGGGCAGGCTACAAGGAAATACTTTTTTATTTTTATAAAAATATTTCATTAAATGAATAATTCTTCTTTTGTTGGCAAAAATAATAACAACATATAGATTTATGTGGAGGTTATTATGAGCAAAAATAAAAGAAAACGACCAGACGGGGAAAAGATTTTTTCCATTGTGGCTACAGTGGCAATCGCATCAGCTCTTGTTGTAGGAATTGTTACAATTGCCAGAAGTGTGGGCAAGCAGGATGATAAAAACTATATTGATTTAAATGAGGCAAGGGAGACTACAACTGCCGAAGAAGGCAGTGAAAATCAGGTGGCAGACAATTCTGATAATACACAGCCGGAATTTACTGTAGCTGATGAGCCAACCCAGACCGAACCGGTAGCTACAGAGGTGCCAAGTGTAGAGGTAATTGCTACCGAGGAAACACCAACCTTGGATGTTAATGCAAGCGTATACAATTTTAGTGAGTCAAGCTCACTTATTTGGCCTGTAGAGGGTGAAATTGTACTTGGTTACAATATGGAAAATACAATATATTTTCCGACTTTGAACCAGTATCAGTGTAATCCGGCAATTGTGATTAGTGCAGATGTGGATACAGAAGTACTAAGTGCAGCTAAAGGTGTGGTTGAGGATGTTTACGAGGACCCTGTCATTGGAACTACTATGGTAATTTCAATTGGCAATGGCTATAAGCTTGTGTATGGACAGCTCAAAGATTTGTCTGTTGGAATTGCAGATGAGGTTGAGGCGGGAACTGTTCTTGGTAAGGTTTCTGAGCCAACTAAGTATTTTGCAGTTGAAGGAAGTAATTTGTACTTTGCATTAAACCTGGAGGATACTCCGGTAGATC
>CAZNUK010000060.1:0-13669 GCA_964576255.1 uncultured Butyrivibrio sp. | reverse complement strand
TTCAGGAACTATGATTAATTCCGGCGAATGGAATGGAATGGAATCATCAGTTCTTAAAAAAGAAGCACCTCATATGATTGAGGAGAAGGGCTTTGGTCATAAGAAGGTTAATTACAAGCTTCGTGACTGGGTATTCTCACGTCAGAGATATTGGGGTGAGCCAATTCCAATTGTACATTGTCCAGATTGTGGATGTGTGCCTGTACCGGAAGAGGAGTTACCACTTCTTTTACCTGAGGTAGAAAAATATGAGCCAACAGGAACAGGTGAGTCACCACTTGCAGCAATTGATGAATGGGTTAACACCACATGTCCATGCTGCGGTAAGCCTGCTAAGCGTGAGACCAACACAATGCCACAGTGGGCAGGTTCTTCATGGTACTTCTTAAGATATGTTGATAGCAAAAATACAGAGGCACTTGTAAGCCGTGAAAAAGCAGATAAATACCTTCCGGTTGATATGTATATTGGTGGTGTTGAGCATGCGGTTTTACATCTTTTGTACTCAAGATTTTATACCAAGTTCTTATGTGATATTGGTGTGGTTGATTTTGATGAGCCATTCCACAAGCTGTTTAATCAGGGTATGATTACAGGTAAGAATGGTATTAAGATGAGTAAATCAAAGGGTAACGTTGTATCACCTGATGATTTGGTAAGAGATTACGGCTGTGATTCATTGAGAATGTATGAGCTTTTCGTTGGACCACCTGAATTAGACGCAGAGTGGGATGACAGAGGTATTGATGGTGTATATCGTTTCCTTACAAGATTCTGGAATCTCGTACAGGACAATGCGGGCAAAGATACAGTTGCTACCAAGGAAATGATTAAGGTTCGTCATAAGATGATTTATGACATTACTACAAGACTTGAGAATTTCAATCTTAATACAACTGTCAGTGGATTTATGGAGTATAACAATACACTTCTTTCAATTGCTAAGAAAGAGGGAGGAATTGATAAAGAGACTCTTGAAACAGCTGTAATTCTTATGGCACCATTTGCTCCTCATATTTCTGAAGAGCTTTGGAGTGTACTTGGACATGAGACATCTGTATTTGATAATACATGGCCTCAGTATGACAAGGATTTAATGAAGGACGACGAGGTGGAAATTGCTGTTCAGATTAACGGTAAGACCAAGGGTGTTGTAATGATTGCACCTGATGAAGCCAAGGACTTGGTTCTTTCAAAAGCCAAAGAAGCAGTAGCTGACAAATTAACAGGCAACGTAATCAAAGAAATCTATGTACCTGGCAAGATTGTTAATATTGTAGTTAAATAAAGCTAATTTAAGATGACCTCCATTCCTAGAGAATGGAGGCCATTTTTAATAACATATCTGCTTTTTGCTGTTCTTCAGGAGACATATTTTTCTTCATACCTTCAAACAAAAGTCCTGTCTCTTCCTTGGAAAAGCTAATACCATCAGCTTTAGCTTTTCTGGAAAAGGCGAGAATAAGGGGCAGGAGTTCATCCGTTGTTTTACCCTCTGCCATTTTGGTAAAATCATCTAATAACTTTGCTTTTTTCTTGTCTAACTCGGCGAAATTCTGGCTCATAGAACCTCCTTATAAATTCAACATATTTTCATAAGTTTCAAACATCTTTTGCTGTTCAGGGGAAAGAAAATTCTTAAGTACATCAGTTTGTTTGTTTTCGCTTTTAGGAGCAGACATTGCTTCATACATTTTAATATATTCTGTAATTTTATCCATATTTGACATCATTTCTAATATTTCCATATCCTTTTTTGGACAGAATTTTTTGATTTCATTTAAAATATCCTTTTTATCCCTGGAGCTTCTGGAAAGTGGACAGGGATATGTCATATGGTTATAAAAATCCATGGTTTTCATAAACTCCATCATACGTATACACAGAGCAAGGCTTTTTTGATGAGCGGGCTCTACAAATGGTATAAAGGCTTTTAACATCTGTATTTCATTACCTGATGTGGCTATATCAAATTCCGTCAGTAACAGTGGTTCATTATTGTTCAAAGAAAAATTCCTTATTGTTTTTATATATTTATATGCTCATAAATAGTGGGAAATGCCTCAGCATTTCCCACAGGGTTTAGATAAATTATCTAATAAATGCAAGAAGAATAATAATCCAAATCCAGTTACATCCGTTGTTGCAGTCGTCATCACATCCGCAACCATTGCCACCAAAGAGGCTGCTGCCGCCAAAGAGGCCACATCCGTTATCGTTACCGCCACATAAGCAAGAAAGGATTAAAATCCAAATAAGAATACTGCAACTGCAGTTATCTCCACCACTTCTTGCTGTTCCACATCCGCATCCACAATTTGTTGCTGCTAAATCACTCATTTTGTTCCCTCCGGGAAAATTTTTATTTACAATATACTGATATGCTAAAAGGCTTGTTTGTGTTACTTGATTTTCCACAATTTTATCGTTATAATGTATGACGGAAGACATACTCCAACAATTATTCATAAGGAGAACTATTTATGGAAAAGATTAAAATGACAACACCTTTAGTAGAGATGGACGGAGATGAGATGACCAGAATACTCTGGCAGTCAATTAAGGATGAATTGTTAGAGCCGTTCGTTGATTTAAATACAGAGTACTATGATTTGGGTCTTGTACATAGAAATGAGACCAATGATCAGGTAACTATTGATTCTGCTGAGGCTACTAAGAAATATGGAGTAGCAGTTAAGTGTGCAACTATTACACCTAATGCAGCCAGAATGAAAGAATATGACCTTAAAGAGATGTGGAAGAGTCCTAACGGAACCATCAGAGCTATTTTGGACGGAACTGTATTCAGAGCTCCAATCATTGTAAAAGGAATTGAGCCACTTGTTAAGAATTGGAAGAAGCCTATTACAATTGCAAGACATGCCTATGGTGATGTGTACAAGAATGTGGAGATTAAGATTCCTGAGGCTGGTAAGGCTGAGCTTGTATTTACAGGAGAAGATGGAAGAGTTGTTCGTGAGACTATTCATGAATTCAAGGGTGCCGGAATTATTCAGGGTCAGCATAATGTGGATGCTTCTATTGAGAGCTTTGCAAGAAGCTGCTTTAATTATGCTTTGGATTTGAAACAGGATTTATGGTTTGCTACTAAGGATACAATTTCTAAGAAATATGACCATAATTTTAAGGATATTTTCCAGGCTATTTATGACAGAGAATATGCAGAGAAATTTGCAGGGGCGGGAATTGAATATTTCTATACTCTCATTGATGATGCGGTAGCACGAGTTATGAAGTCTGAGGGTGGATACATCTGGGCTTGTAAGAACTACGATGGAGACGTTATGAGTGATATGGTGGCAACAGCCTTTGGTTCCCTTGCTATGATGACTTCAGTTTTGGTATCACCTGATGGATATTATGAATATGAAGCTGCTCACGGAACTGTTCAGCGTCATTATTATAATCATCTTAAGGGTGATGTTACATCTACCAACTCAGTTGCAACGATTTTTGCATGGACAGGAGCACTTAGAAAGCGTGGAGAGTTAGATGGCAATAATGAGCTTATGGATTTTGCAGATAAGCTTGAAAATGCTTGTATCTCTACAATTGAGTCAGGTAAGATGACTAAGGATTTGGCATTAATTACCACAATTGAGAATCCGGAAGTATTAAACAGCTTTGAATTTATTAAAGCAATCAGAACTAAATTGGAAGAATTGATGAACTAGAATGAAGCATAGAATCAAACATGGAGTTAAAAACTACATTAAGATGAGTTTTGTAGATTCGGTCTCGCTTAATAAATTATGCGGGCCGAGTCTCTTGATGTTTGAACTGCTATACAAATTAACTGCGGTTGCTATTTTTTATCCCTTGTTCATAAAAGGATTTGAGTTTACACTTTCCAAGGCAGGATTTAGATACCTGACCAATACCTATGTTTTTCAGTATATAAAAAGTCCCTATACAATAATTTTTCTTCTATTGATATTAGTGCTGATAGCTTTTTATATAACCTATGAGGTGTCATGCCTGACGGTGTGTTTTGATGCGGCGTATCATGGTAATACGCTTTCGGTGGCGGATATTTTCAGGTCCGGTGCGAGACTTATGAACAAGACTATGCGTGTAAAACGTATTAATACATTTTTTCATGTCTTGTCGGTTTCGTTGATGATGAACATTACTGTGATTGTGTTCCTGTTGCTAAATGTTACACTTCCTACATCTGTTATGGAATGGATAAAGGACCACAGAACGTTTTTGATATTAATCGGAATATTGTTCATTGCTATTTTTGTATATTGTATGCTGCATATTTTTATTATAAATTTCATGGCGTATGATGGAGCAGATATTACGGAAAGCAAAAAAAGAAGCCGTAACCTTCTTAAATCTCGCGGTATCAAGACTTTTATGGTTATAATTGGATGGAATGCGGTAATTTTTCTGGGGATTTTTATTATGTACTGGATAATGGTGGCGCTTATCTGGCTGGGAACTTTTATCCTTGACAAAGTTAATTTGGGTATGGCGATTTATTTATCTGTATTCCGAGTTATTTTGACGGTTGCCAAAATACTTATGGTTATGGTTTCTGTGCCGTTGTCCTACGGAGTTATTACCGGATTGTTTTTCAGATATCGGTGTGATTTTGGAACAGAAGCCAATATGGGAGATATTACGGAACAGGTTGATAAGAAAAGAATTGGATTTGTAAAAGTTCAGTATGTAGTGGCAGCAGTTGTTGTGGCAATAAGTCTGGTTTTTGACATTATATATATGGTGTCTGCCTTTGATACTAACCCTTTTGGCAATGTGGAAATGTTCAGTGATACCATGGTTATGGCTCATCGAGGGTCGTCCTATGATGCCCCGGAAAATACCATGATGGCTTTTGAAAATGCTGTTTTGGCCATGGCAGATTATATTGAGCTGGATGTTCACGAGACTAAGGATGGTGAAATTGTGGTAATGCATGATGCCAGTCTCAAAAGAACCACAGGACTTAACAAAAAAATCTGGAACGTAACCTATGATGAGATTAAGGATTTGGACGCGGGAAGCTATTTTGGGGATGATGAGATATATGCCGAGTGCCGGATACCAACTCTTCGAGAGGTTATAGAATATACCAAGGGCAAGATTAACCTTAATATTGAAATTAAGCTTAGTGATAATGAGCCCCATCTGGTGGCTAAGGTGGCAGAGCTTATAGCAGAGTATGAATTGTGGGACGACTGTTATGTAACCTCAATGAATTACGAAGCTCTTAAGCAAATTAAGAAAATTGATGAAGCAATCAGGACAGGTTATGTGCTTACTATTGCTTATGGAAGCTTTTACAATCTGGAATATTGTGATGCTTTTAGTATTAACGCTGCATATGTTAACAAAAATATTGTGGACGCAATTCATAACAGAGGTAAAAAAATCTTTGTGTGGACAGTTAACAGTGAAAGTAAGGCAGAGGAAATGACAGCAATGGGCGTAGACGCGCTGATTACAGATAACCCTGTTATGGGTCGAGAAGTGGTATACTCCAAATATAGTAACCCACTTTTCAGCAACGTACTAAATTATGTATTTGAGTAATGTAATGGATTTGCGAAGCAAATCGATTACCGGCACCGCCCAATGCGGAGCATTTTAAGATGGCGGTGCACCAAAAAATGTAATGGATTTGCGCAGCAAAACGATTACCAGCACCGCCCAATGCGGAGCATTTTAAAATGGCGGTGCACCAAAAAATGTAATGGAAGGTTTCCCACAGCGAAAAAGTTCCAGTGAGAAACCGAAGAAGCCCAAAAAGGTTTCCCACAGCCGAAAAGATCCAGTGAGAAACCGCGGGCGGTTTCTCAAACACATAAAAGGTGCCGTGGGAAACCGAAGAAGCCAAAAAAAGGTTTCCCACAGCGAAAAAGTTCCAGTGAGAAACCGCGGGCGGTTTCTCAAACACGTAAAAGGTGCCGTGGGAAACCGAAGAAGCCCAAAAAGGTTTCCCACAGCGGAAAAGTTCCAGTGAGAAACCGCGGGCGGTTTCTCAAACACATAAAAGGTGCCGTGGGAAACCGAAGAAGCCAAAAAAAGGTTTCCCACAGCGAAAAAGTTCCAGTGAGAAACCGCGGGCGGTTTCTCGAACACGTAAAAGGTGACGTGGGAAACCGAAACAATATAAGGAGATGACAAAATGACAAAAGTATCTATTATTTCAGGCTTTTTAGGAGCAGGAAAAACAACATTCATTAAAAAACTTTTGCAGGAGGTATATAAGAACCAGCAGATAGTTCTTATTGAAAATGAGTTTGGTGAAATTGGTATTGATGGTGGATTTTTAAAGGATGCCGGAATTCAGATTAATGAAATGAATTCGGGTTGTATCTGCTGTTCACTTGTAGGTGATTTTGGAAAAGCACTTAAGCAGGTTTCAGATGAATATCATCCTGATTTGATTATTATTGAACCATCAGGAGTTGGTAAGCTTTCTGATGTTATTGCTGCAGTTGAGAATGTTAAGGAGGAGGCAAATCTTTCTCTTGAAAGCTTTATTACTGTTGCAGACGGAACTAAATGTAAGATGTATATGAAGAACTTTGGAGAGTTTTATAATAACCAGATTGAATATGCATCTACTATAGTTCTTAGCAGAACTCAGAATATGACAGAGGAGAAGCTTCTTCAGGCAGTAGCCCTTATTAAGGAACATAATGACAAAGCAGCTATTATTACAACTCCTTGGGATGATTTGACCGGTGAGATGATTGAAGATGCATTTAACAAAACTTCTCTTGCTGAAGAATTATTAGAAGAGATGGAAGTATGTCCTTGTTGTGGACATCACCATGAGCACGAGCATCACCACCATGAGGATGGGGAGGAGTGCTGTTGCGGACATCATCACGAGCATGAACATCATCATGAGCACGAGCACGACCATGAGCACGAGCACGACCATGAGCACGAGCACGACCATGAGCACGAGCATCACCACCACGAAGATGGGGAGGAGTGCTGTTGCGGACATCACCACGACCATGACCACGAGCATCATCACCATGACCACGAGCATGAGCATCACCATCACGCAGATGATGTGTTTACAAGCTGGGGTGTTGAAACTCCTCACAAATATAGTAAGGACGAGATTGAAGCAATTCTAAAAAAGCTTGTTGAGACAGAGGAATATGGTATTGTTTTAAGAGCTAAGGGAATGGTTCCGGATAAAGAAAATGGCTGGATTTATTTTGATGCGGTTCCGGGTGAATATGAATTAAGAGAAGGTTCACCTGAATATACCGGAAAGCTCTGTGTAATCGGAACTAATATTTGTGAGCATCAGATGGAAGAGCTTTTTATGATTAAACATGAATAGGAGACGAATATGGATATACCTGTTTTTATAATTAATGGTTTTCTTGAAAGCGGAAAAACTTCTTTTATTCAGGATACTCTTGAAAGTGAGGACTTTAACGATGGTGGCAAAACACTGGTAATTGCCTGCGAAGAGGGTATGGAAGAATATGATTTGGTTAAGATGTCGGCGCTTAACACAACAGTTGTGACAGTGGATGATATTGAGGATATGACCAAAGAATTTTTCATTGATTCATGTAATAAAAGTAAAGCTGAGAGAATATTTGTAGAATACAACGGGATGTGGAAACTAGAGGATTTACTTGAAAGAATGCCTAAATTCATGGAGGTAGTTCAGGTAATTACCCTTGTTAATGCAGAAAGCTATGATATGTATCTCGCCAATATGCGCCAGATGATGATGGAGCAGTATAAAATGACGGAAATGGTTGTTTTTAACCGTTGCACCAAGGATTCCGACAGAGCTGCATACAGAAGAAGTGTTAAGGCAGTTAATGGAAGAGCACAGGTTTATTTTGAATCCTCTGACGGAAGCTCTAATGAGGTTACAGAAATTCTTCCTTTTGACGTGTCTGGTTCGGAGGTCGTTATAGAGGATGCAGATTATGGTTTATGGTATATGGATGCCATGGATAATCCGGAAAAATATGATAACAAGATTATCAAAACTCTGGCAGTGGTCTACAAACCAAAGGAGTACAAGAAAAAGGCATTTGTACCCGGACGTTTTGCTATGACCTGTTGCACTGATGATATACGATACATAGGCTTTAAGTGTTTTTTGGATAAAAAAACAACTACCCAGCTTGAGAACTATCAGGATAGAGAATTTATTAATCTTACAGCCACTGCGAAGGTGGAATTTGTTAAGGAATATGGTGCACCGGGAATCGTGCTGTATGCAGTTGATATAGCTCCGGGGGTTAAACCAGAGGATGATTTGGTGTATTTTAATTAGTGGAGGAATGTTATGAAAAAATATGTAAAAGTGTTTTCAGTAGCTTTCGCTATGCTTATTGCGTTAACCGGATGTGAGGGTGTGTTTTACCGACTTGAAAAAGATGATTCAAACAAACTCGACAATAATTCGGAATATGAAACCTTTATGGAGTATTGTGATTTGCTTGTAGCTGAAATTATTGCTTCGGATGCTTTTTCGGCACATTACAATGTAAGTGATCCATCTAAATTCGGAGTGGAGTTTTCTGACGAGGATTATACTCTTGGCGTGGTTGATATGAACGAGACAGCAGCAGAGTATGATAAGATGCGTGAAGAACTGGAGATAATTAAAAGCTTCGATGATGAGGATTTGACCGAGCAGGAAAGAATAACCAAAGCCAGTCTTATAGAATATTATGAAACTATGCTTGCTTATGATGGTACGGACTGGTTGTATAATGTTTTTTCACCAATGAATGGAATTACATCAGCGTTGTCTTCTAATTTTATTGAGTACGTTTTCTATGATCAGGCGGATGTGGAGCAGTATCTTATGTTTTTAAAAGATGTTCCAAATTATATGGATAGTTTGTATGAGTTTGCAAGAAAGCAGTCTGAAATGGGATATTTTATGCCTGACTATGTTGCGGATCAGACAATTGAGGCCTGTGAACAGTATTTGGATGCCGAAACGGAACCGCTTATTGTATCATTTGAGGAAAAAATAGAAGAACTGGATATATCACAGTCTGCGAAGGAAGAGTACATAGCCCTTAATGAAGAATATGTGGAAGAATATTATCTTCCAGTATATGAAAATGTAATAGATTTATTAGAGGAGCTTAAAGGAACGGGTATTAACGATGGTGGCCTTGTTGGCTTTGGAAAGACAGGAAAACAGTATTATGAAGCCATTGTAAGGGAAAAAACCAGTGAAGACATTACCCCTGATGAGTTGGCAAAATACCTGGATGATGCAATGGAACAGGTAATAGATGATATGGTTGACATATATATTGAGGATGAAGCTGCATATAATAATGCTACTGCATTTAAAACAGGTTTAGAAACACCGGATGATGCTATTGAATTTCTCTTAGAAAATGTAGATGAAAAATTCCCGGCACCTCTTACCAGAAAATATGTTATTCAGTACCAGAATCCTGCCTGTGAAGTGGATGGAGTGCTTGCATATTATGTGAATTGCAGAATAGATGATATTCATTATAACAGTATTAAGGTTAATGGTTCAGCTGTTGAAGAAAACTCTGTGGGAATGTACCTCACAATTGCTCATGAGGGTTATCCGGGACATCTGTATCAGTATACCGGATGCTATGGCAATGAGGATACAACGGATATCCGTAAGCTGTTGAGTTTTATCGGTGTTACTGAGGGATGGGCAGAGTATGCCTCAATATGCAGTCTGGATCTTCTTGATATTTCGGATACATATAAGAAAATGATATATCTGGATGATGTATACAGCTATATTGTATGCTCACGTCTGGATATCGGTGTTAACTATGAAGGCTGGGACATCAATGATGCCGAGGAATATCTCAGTGAGTATTTTTACGTTAATGATGATTTGGTGAAAGAATTGTATTATTCAGCAGTGTCAGATCCCGGAGTATATATACCTTATACCTATGGACAGCTCCGTATGTGGGAGCTTAGGGATATGGCAGAGAAAGAGTTAGGAAGCTCATTTGATGAAAAAGAATATCATGAGTTCTTAACCAGCCTTGGTATTGTTCCATTTGATGTTATAGAAAATGAATTAGAGATCTGGCTTGACGAGCAGTAAAAGCTTCTGAAGGTCCATTTCTCCATAGCCCTGAGTATAGCGGTCCAAACCCATATCACGGGCAGATATACAAAGTTTTTCCTTAAAGACTTCATTGGTAAGTTTGGGATTATATGAAAAAGCCAGAGCGGCGGCTCCTGACACTATTGGTGTGGACATGGAGGTGCCGCTTTTGGTTGTATAACTGTTTCCGTAATGGTGACAGCTTATAATATGAGAACCCGGGGCAGTTACATCCGGTTTCGGAATGTTGCAGTGAGTGGGACCCTTGCCGGAATAGGTAAAATGAGGTTTACCATTAGAATCCAAGCCTTTCATAGCCTGACTTGCTCCTACTGTTATTATTTTGGAGCTGATGCCGGGAACGGTTATGGTATGATAATCCGGTCCGTTGTTTCCGGCGGAGGCGATGACAGTAATGCCTTGCTGCCACATTTTTTCAACAGCAATAACAAGTTCACTTTGTGAATCAGCACAGGATACAGATTCTGTTCCCACTGAAATATTAACGATTTTGATGTCATATTTTTTCTGATTGTCCAAAATCCAGTTAATTCCCTTTATCATAGCCTGAGAGCTTCCCAGTCCTTTTGAATCAAGCATTTTAACAGAAATAAGGTTGCATTGAGGCGCAATACCTTTGTATAATCCATGACTTTGTCTGCCAGAGCCGCCAATTATTCCGCACACATGGGTTCCGTGGGAATTATCATCATACATATGGCTGCGATTATTCAAACAATCATAAAAGCTGGTTATTCTGTTATCAAAATCCTTATGGGGATATATTCCTGTGTCCAAAACTGCCACGGTAACTCCCTTGCCTGTTATACCTCTTTTGTGAAGCTCATCAATCTGATATTTTCTTCTTATATTATACATAGCTGCGGTCTCAAAAAACTTTTATATATAATATGCAGGGACTGCCGGATTGGTGGAGAAATTTTAGCTGTTTAATTGCAATTTATCCGTCATTGATATAAAATGTTAGGGAGAATGTACATACAATTCATAATTGCAGGAGGGTTTTAAATTGGAAGATAAGAGAGTACTTATACCGGGGGATATTTACAGGCATTTTAAAAATAAGTTGTATCAGATAGTCGGAGTGGCAACCCACTCTGAAACTAAGGAAAAATATGTGGTATATCAGGCACTTTACGGAGAGTTTGGTATGTATATAAGGCCTTACGATATGTTTATGAGTGAGGTCGACAGGGTTAAATACCCTGAGGTTAAGCAGAAATACCGTTTTGAAAAGGTGGTAGCCCAGTCTTGTTTTGAGCCAGAAGCGAAGCTGCCGAAGGAGGAGACAGACGAGTCTTCTGTCCAAGCCGTGGCAGAGTCGGATGTAGAAGGTGTTAATCCTTACCTTATGGAGTTCCTTGATATGAGAACCTCGGCGGATAAAATAGAATATCTCACATCCATTAAGTCTAAAATTGATGACAGACTTATCAGCGATATAGCTGCTTCTCTGGATATAACAGTGGAGGAAGGTGAACTGGATATCAGATATAGTTCTTTGATTAGCTGCCTTAAGACAATGGCGAGATTTGAATGTGGAAGATTAAGATAATGGAGTCATTATGAAAAATATTTTTACCAGAATTAAAGATACAATTACTCTTGAAAAAGTAATTGTCAGAATAATAATGGCATGGATACTTACATCTCTTTGTTTTTTTGCAAAGAGCGATGGTAATTATGCGACAGCCTTATATGCGGAAGAGATTAACACGGTTATGTTTTTTTGTTATATTGTGTTGTTCTTTCTTGCATTTTGTGCACTGGGACTTTTCAAAATGTTTACATGGGTGGAGACCTTTGGCCCAACCATACTGATTACGGCATATGGTATTTTGTCCGTGCATGCAGATACGGATATTGCATATGTAGTGGGACTTATGGTGATGTTAGCGGTGGCAATTTTGTATGCTGTTAATAAAACAAGAGTTTTTATTGAAATAAAGAGCAATGCTTCCGTCAATATTATATATATTGTGTTGGCGTGCCTTTATCTGATAGTTGTTGGAGGTATAAGTGTTTTCAGACACTTAAGCTTTAATAGCGGTTCAGAAGGTTTGGGGACTATGATGAATATTTTCCACTCCCTTAGAGAAGGTTTTGTGAGTCTGGATTGGGATTATATTAAAGAAAGCGTGACGTATCTTGTGGACAATTTTTCGCCGGTGTATTATATATTTATTCCGGTGTATATAATTGCGCCAAGTCCAATAACGTTATTGGTGTTGCAGGTAATAATGGTAATCAGTGGACTTATGCCATTAATGCTTTTGTGCAGAAAATTTGACCTCAGCAAATCTGCAATGGTAGCTTTTGGATTATTATATATTTTATATCCGGCAATTTCCTGTGGCTGCTATACTGATTTGCATGAAAGTTGTCTTATGATGCCGGTGCTTTTGTGGTTGTTTTATTTCCTTGAAAAAGACAATTACAAATTTGTGCTGATTATGTCAATAATTGCACTATTTGTGTGTGCGGATTCGGTAATTTATGTTGCATGTATCGGTCTGTATATGATGATTAATAAAAGAAAATATATCAAAGGTCTTGTTTTAAGTATTACAAGTGTTGCCTTTTATATAGCAATGGTCAATGTTTTGGAAAAATTTGTCGGAACGGAGCTTTCGGTGGGTCTGTCCAATTACATTGTTGATGGTGAAGGAACTATTGCTGACGTAATCAGAAATTTTATGGTTAATCCGGGATATGTAGTTCAGGAATGCTTTTCTCAGGAAAAACTGCAATTTATTATGATTATGTTTTTACCGTTGGGATTTTTGCCTGTATTCAGCAAAAAAATATCCAGGCTGCTTCTTCTTTTGCCAATGGTTATTATTAATCTGGCACCGGATTTTCCGGACAAATACTCAATATATCATCAGTATGCTTTTGGAACATCATCAGTACTTATGTATATGGCGGTTTCCAATTACAGTGAAATTGAGGAAAAAACCAAAAGATACTTATGTGCAGTTGCAATATGTGCTTCACTGGTATTTTTGCCTACCGGAGCATTTTCAAGAATGGAATATGTATGGGACTATGCCAATAACAAAGAGGAATACGGTCAGCTTTATGATGCACTTAAGGAAATTCCAGAGAATGTATCCGTTGCTGCCTCTCCGCTTTTTGTCTCACATTTAAGTAATAGAATGGAAATTGAGGAATATTATTATGGAGTGGAGGCAGATGTAATAGTATTGGATTGTCGTAATAACAAATATGACAGCAGAATTGTTAATGGTATGACCCAAAGAGGGTATACAATCAAAGAAGAGCTTAGTAATTATTACATTATACTGGAAAGAACGGAGACTAACTAGGTTTTGCACTTGATTCGATACAATTACTATTGACTTTTCATCAACAAAATGAGATAATCTATCTGATATTTTTTAGGAGGTTTATTGAATATGGCAACAAAAGCATATTATCCTTTGGATGAAATCGGTGCCGGAAAAGTTGGTTTTTCTAAGACACGTTCAATCATTGAAGCAGCTTTTTATGGCAATAATGTAGTTAAGGTTAACACATTAAAAGAGGCAT
>CAZNUK010000059.1:0-13878 GCA_964576255.1 uncultured Butyrivibrio sp. | reverse complement strand
CTACAATTTTTGGATATTTTATGGGCAGAATTATACAGAGGTTTTTGGATAAGGAACGCAAAAATATGGCTCTTGGGGCACTCATTGTGTCCGTTGTGGCTAATCTATCGGTATTAGGAATCTATAAGTATGCCGGCCCTCATTTGGGGCTGGCATTACCTATTGGTATATCCTTTTTTACCTTTCAGATTATGTCCTATACAATTGATGTGTACAGAGGCAAGGTCGGTTGCCAGAGAAATCTAATTGATTTTGGAACCTATGTTACCATGTTTCCTCAGTTAATTGCAGGACCGATTGTTCGTTATGAGACAGTGGAAAAACAGCTTCATAACAGGACAATCACTGTGGATAAATTTGCTTTGGGCATACGAAGATTTGTTATTGGTCTTGGTAAAAAAGTTTTAATTGCTAATTTATGTGGAACACTGTGGGAATATTCTCTGGCTATGCCAGCAGGGGAGCGAGTGGCAACACTGGCATGGCTTGGAGCTCTGGGATTTACTTTTCAGATATATTTTGACTTTTCAGGCTATTCAGATATGGCAATTGGACTTGGCAAGATGTTTGGATTTGACTATGAGGAGAACTTTAATTATCCGTACATAGGAAAAAGTATTACAGAATTCTGGCGCCGTTGGCACATATCTCTTAGTACATGGTTTAAAGAATATGTATATATTCCTCTTGGTGGAAATAAAAGGGGTGCTTTTAGACAGATTCTTAACATCCTTATAGTATGGGGGCTTACAGGAATCTGGCACGGAGCAAGCGTTAACTTTTTATTATGGGGACTGTATTTTGGAGTGCTTCTTATAATAGAAAAACTTGTGAAACCTCATATTAAGTTTAAAATTCCGGCGGTTCTGGGGCATATATATATGATGCTTCTGGTTATTGGTGGATGGGTGTTGTTTGCTATAGAGGATTTTTCTGTTTTGGCAGGATACCTTGGCAACATGCTTGGAAGTGCAGGCGTATGGAACCCGGATTTCGGGTATGTAGTAGCCAAGTATGTATTGCTTCTTCTAATTGCAATAATTGGGTCAACACCATTGCCTAAAAAAGTGGCTTTGTGGCTTGAAGAAAAGCTCCCAATTCCTGTAAGAATTGTGGTATTTAACCTGTTTATTATGATAGTGTTATTTGTATCTGTTGGTTTAATTGTAGGTGATTCCTATAATCCATTTTTGTATTTTAGATTTTAGGAGGACGAATTATGAGTAAAAAAGAAAATATTATTACAATTATTTTGTTCTCTGCTTTTATTATTTTTGGATTTGTGGCATTTTGCTTAATTCCTGATAAAGAGTTTTCTGACAATGAAAATAGATATCTTGCCCAGATTCCAACTGTGAAGTTTGACAAAATAACCTCAGGGGAATTTATGGATGAGTGGGAGGATTATGTGTCCGACCAGTTTGTGGGGCGTGATACCTATATGCTTATTGGAGGCAAATATAAATATTGCCTTGGTATGAGGGATATTAACGGTGTTTTTATTGGTAAGGACGGCTATATGTTAAGCGTTATGGATAAAAATGCGGTGGACCATGAGCGTGTGGGCGAAAATATTGATTATATTAACAGATTTCTTAGTCAGTGTAGTGAGAATGAGAGGATAGAAGGAGCGGCATTTATGCTTGTGCCTGATGCAGCTATTCTTCTTAAAGACAAGCTACCAAAGGGCATTAATATAATGTGGGAGGCACAACTTTTAGAGGGCATTCGTGGTGAAATAGACAATGCCAAGATTATTTGTCCGGAAAATTCCATGCTACAGATGGAAGAACAGTTATATTATTATACGGACCATCACTGGACCGGTTACGGAGCATATGGAGCATATACGGAATACTGTAAGGAACTTGGGCTGCCCCTTAATGAAGTCACACTTAGTTCTGTGAATAAGGAGTTTTACGGAAGCCTGTATTCCAAGGTGCTGTTTGCTGATAAAATGGATGAGGTAGTAATTGATGAGACAAAAGCTGACATCAAAATAACCAAAGATGGTGATGAAGGAACTTTGTACGACTACACTGCCCTCGATAAAAAAGACAAATATCTTTTGTTCCAGGGCGGCAATTACGGAATTGTGGAAATTGAAGGCAATGGTGAGGGCGTGCTTTTGATACTTAAGGATTCCTTTGCAAATTCTTTTGTGCCATTTCTGACAGATAATTATGAAAAAATAATTATGCTGGATATGAGATATTATACGGGAAATGTGGCAATGCTATGTGAAAAAGAAGAGGTAACCAATGTTCTTGTATTATATAGCATTTCAAATTTTGTTTCAGATGAAAATATGATAAAACTGGGATTGTAAATACCTTTGAAATTTGTTATTATTAGGGTTAAGTCTACACATTTTGGAGGAATGCACTTATGGATAATGAGGCAGTTGTATCAAAGAATTTTATTGAACAGATTATAGATAAAGATCTTGCAGATGGACATTGCAAGGTGGTTAAGACAAGATTTCCACCGGAGCCTAACGGATATCTGCATATTGGACATGCTAAGTCCATTCTTTTGAATTATGGTCTTGCAAAGCAGTACGGCGGACAGTTTAATATGCGTTTTGATGATACCAATCCTACTAAGGAGAAGGTTGAGTTTGTTGATTCAATCAGAGCGGATGTGGAGTGGCTTGGAGCTGACTTTGAGGACAGATTGTTTTTTGCTTCAGATTATTTTAAGGATATGTATGAGGCAGCAATTAAGCTTATTAAGAAGGGTAAGGCATATGTATGTGACCTTTCACCGGATGAGATAAGAGAATACAGAGGAACATTAACTGAGCCGGGCAAAAACAGCCCTTACAGGGACCGTTCTGTTGAAGAAAATCTTGAATTATTTGAGAATATGAAGAACGGCGTATATGCTGATGGTGAGAAGGTTTTAAGAGCCAAGATTGATATGGCATCTCCTAATATCAATATGAGAGATCCGATTATTTATCGTGTGGCACATCAGGCTCATCACAGACAGTCGGATGAGTGGTGCATCTACACTATGAAAGATTTTGCACATCCAATTGAGGATGCTATTGAAGGTATTACACATTCAATCTGTACATTGGAATTTGAAGACCACAGACCTTTGTATGACTGGGTAGTTAATGAATTGGAATATGTTAACCCACCTAAGCAGATTGAGTTTGCCAAATTATATCTTACTAATGTGGTTACAGGTAAGAGATATATTAAGAAGCTTGTAGAAGAGAATATCGTTGACGGCTGGGATGACCCTAGACTTGTATCCCTTGCAGCTCTTAGAAGACGTGGTTTTACACCTGAGTCAATTAAGATGTTTGTGGATTTGGTGGGTGTATCTAAGGCCAACAGTTCCGTAGATTACGCAATGCTTGAGTATTGCATCAGAGAAGACTTGAAGCTTAAGAAGCCAAGAGTTATGGCAGTTCTGGACCCGGTTAAGCTTATTATTGATAATTATCCTGAGGATCAGACAGAGATGTTGGATGTTGCCAATAACCTTGAGAATCCTGAGCTTGGCAGTAGACAGGTGCCTTTTAGCAGAGAGCTTTATATTGAGAGAGAGGACTTTATGGAAGTTCCTCCTAACAAATATTATCGTCTCTATCCAGGTAATGAAGTAAGACTTATGAATGCATATTTTGTAACATGTACCGGATGCGTTAAGGATGATAATGGTAATGTTACAGAAATCCATTGTACTTACGACCCTGAGACTAAGAGTGGTTCCGGTTTCAATGCACGAAAGGTTAAGGGAACCATTCACTGGGTTAGTGCCAAGGATGCAGTTGTAGCAGAGGCAAGATTATATGAGAACATTGTGGATGAAGAGAAGGGCGTTTACAATGAGGATGGAAGCTTGAATCTCAATCCTAACTCTTTAACTATTGTGGACAAGTGTTATATTGAACCATGCGTTAAGGATGCTAAGGCTTATGATTCCTTCCAGTTTGTACGAAATGGATTTTTCTGTGTGGATAGTAAGGATTCCGCAGAGGACAAACTTGTGTTCAACAGAATTGTATCACTTAAGAGCTCTTTTAAATTAAAGTAATCGGAGGAAATGTATGGGAAATATTTTTTCTGGCCTTGCGTCAATGGGTCTTGGAGGATTATCTGAGGTCAAAATCTATGAAGAAGAAAAAACAGAAACTCCTGTCAGGACACAGTCTACAGAGCCACAGGTTCATGTAGTTACGGAAGAAGAGCTTTTGTTTGACAAGAAAATCACCTGTCCTGTATGTGATATGGAGTTTAAGGTTAAGACTGTCAAAAGCGGTAAGCCAAAATTCCTTGGAGCGGATTCGGATTTAAGACCTAAATACGTAGGCATTGATTCTATTAAGTATGATGCCATAGTATGCCCTAACTGTGGTTATGGCGCATTGAGCAGATTTTTCAGTTATATGACCAGTGCACAGGCAAAATTAATCAAAGATAATGTATCTGCTAATTTTAGGGGACTACCTGAATCCGGTGCTGTATATACTTATGAGGAAGCCATTGCACGACATCAGCTTGCTCTGTATAACACGATTGTTAAAAAGGGCAAGAATAGTGAGAAAGCATATACCTGTCTTAAAATTGCATGGCTCTACAGAGGAATGAAGGAAAATCCTCCTGAAGATACCAAGGATGTTGACAGTTTTAAGAGAGTGTGTTATAAAAATGAGCTGGAGATGTTAGCTAATGCATTTGAAGGCTTTATGGTAAGTCGTTCCAAGGAGGATTTTCCGATTTGTGGAATGGACCAGTGGACTTTTGACTACCTTATCGCAGATTTGGCTGCCAGACTTGGCAAATATGATATAGCAGCAAAGCTTGCATCTTCAATTATAGTAGCAAGGACTGCGAACACTAAGCTCAAAGAGCGTGCCCGTAGTCTAAGGGATGAGATTAAAGATAAGATTAAGTAAAATGAATAAGTTAAAGGAATCCAAATTCGGTAAAAAAGTAAGTGAAATATGGAATAACAAATTCTTTGCGCTGTTGTATATAAGACTTGGATTGTTAGCCATATTGTTGAATATTGTGGTGGAAAGTTTAAGCCGCCATTCGTTTTTTGAGGGAATAGGTCATTTGTGGACTAACCCAATGGCATTTATTTACAATTGTCTTATGATTTTCTTTTCGCTGACAGTTGTAGCTTTTTTCAAAAGAAGAATTTTTGTAGGATTTGTTGTCAGTGCATTCTGGCTGTTTTTTGGAGTAGTTAACTGTGTTATGCTGTCCTTTAGAGTAACACCGTTTACTGCACCGGATATGAAGAATATGATGGACGGATTAAAGGTTATTAATCAGTATATGTCCACATTTCAGTTGGTATTAGTATGTGTTGGACTGCTTCTTTTGATTGCTTCTATCGTACTGGTAGCAATTAAAACGCCTAAAATTAAAGAAAAAGTTCATATACTTACATCTGCACTTGTAATGTCCATAAGCTTTGGAGTGGTTATGCTTCTTACCAATATTGGACCGAAAGTAGGATTTTTGTCTGAAAATTTCGGTAATATCGCAAATGCTTATAAAGAATATGGATTTGGTTATTGCTTTTTTAGTTCTGTTTTTAACAGTGGAATTGATAAACCAAAGGATTACGGTGAGGAAGCTGTTGATGAAGTAGTAAGTGAAGTTGAGACTAAGGTTCCGGATATTTTGAGTGATGTTGCAGAGATAGAGCCGGATGAAGAATATCCGAATATTATTTTTGTACAGCTTGAGTCACTGTTTGATCCTACCCATGTAAAGGGTCTGGAGTTTTCAGAGGAGCCGCTTCCTTATCTGAATTACCTATATGAAAATTATCCGTCAGGATATTTATCAATGCCTTCCTTTGGAGCGGGTACAGCCAATACAGAGTTTGAGGTTATGACAGGAATGAATCTTGATGATTTTGGTCCGGGTGAATACCCATACAAGACCATTCTCAAGGAGTCAGCTTGCGAGTCTATCTGTTATGATTTGAAGGAATATGGCTACACCACCAATGTTATTCATAATAACGAGGCGGATTTCTATCAGAGAAATCAGGTGTTTGGAAGACTTGGATATGACAATTTTATTTCAATTGAATATATTGAAGAATATGAATTGACACCTACAGGCTGGTGTACAGATGATTGTCTTGTGGGCGAAATCGTAGGTATTCTTAAGCACTCCGAGGAACAGGATTTTATCTATACAATTTCTGTGGAAGGCCATGGAGGTTATGTTCCTGTTACAGAAGATATGAATATGAACCTTAAGGTTACCGGAGATGAGGTTACAGGTGACCCTGCGGGATTTGAATACTATGTTAATCTTATTCATAATATGGATTCATTTGTAGAAGATTTGGTTACTGAGGTTTCTAAAATAGATGAAAAGACAGTAATTGTGTTTTATGGAGACCACCTTCCAACCTTTGAGTTTACAGATGATGACCTTACTAACGGAGATATTTTTCAGACACAGTATGTAATCTGGAATAACTTTGATATGAAGAAGAATGATAAGGATATACAGGCATATCAGTTATCGGCATTAGTGCTTAGTCGTCTTGGAATTACCGGAGGAGTTATTTCTAAGTACCATGTGGCTAACATGGATGGTGAGATTGACCAGGAATATCTGGATAATCTTGCACTTCTTGAGTATGACCTATTGTATGGAGAGTGTCTTGCATATGGTGGTGAAAAACCATATTCACCAACCAACCTCCATATGGGATATAAGGATATCACCATTACTGAGGTTGCTGTAGATGAAGAAGGTAGTACCATTAAGGGAAGCAATTATACAAGATGCAGCAAGGTTAAGCTGGGTGATAAAGTATATGACACAGAATTTATCTCTAATTCGGAATTATATGTAAATGGTCTTTCTCTTAAAGCGGGTGATAAGTTTGTAGTTGCCCAGGAAGACGAAAATGGAGATATTATTAGTACCACAAGTATGTTTGTGGTGGAGTAAGAAAAAATAAACATAGCTTCAGAAATGGCGCAAACAAGCCGTTTCTGAAGCTTTTTCTTTTCGTTGATACCTCTATGATACCCGTTGGGAAGTGTTGAATGTGCCAAGGACAAGACAAGAAATACAAGAATTTTGTGGATACAAGTCAAGAGATTATTTCAGAAAGAATATTCTTGCTCCGTTGATAGAAGCGGAAATTGTAGATATGACAATACCGGAAAAACCAAACAGTTCAAAACAGAAATATGTGAAGCGCACAAAACGGTAATGCCATAAGATTTAGGATTAAGTTATAGTTTGCTGTATAGGTATGCGCAAGTGATGTGTAAGTGTGTGCAAGTAGTATGCAAGTAGTATGCAAGTGTAAGAGGATACACACATTGCTTTCCGAGAGGTTTGGTAATATTCAAAAATCCCCATTTTCTGAAAGTAACTCCCTACCAAAACAGATTAAATAAGCTGGATGGTAGGGAGTTTGTGATTACTCGATAAATACTCCATTAGACTTTATCATCGAGCGAATCACCGAATCCTTAGCATTATACCAAGGCTCGTTCTGGTATTTGTAATCAAATTTATTAATAAACCATTCAATATCGTCACGGACTCTCTTAAGATTATCCAGATATAATTTGTTAGTGGTTTCAACAAATTCCTCCAAATCAGCACCCTTAAGATGACGACCACATTCCTTAATTAAAAGGTTGTAGTGAGCGTTGCAAAAGCCCTTGGAGTTATTATATTTCTGACGAAAATCGGCGTCTGACTTGTATAAGAAAAATACAGTGTCCACATATCTTAAGAAGAACTGATTAATTCTGTTACATACATAGCAGTTGTTCTCCAATTTATCAAGGTAAGCAACAACCGGTGAAGCAGCAGCGCCCTTTTTAAGTAACTTAGCTGTACCGCTAGGCATTCCCTTCTCCACATCCTTAATAACCTTGTCAAAATGAGTCTTCATAACCCAAGCCATTCCAAGTCTGTTATCCTTATGGTATATCATTCGGATATGCTTCTCGCAAAAACCGGCTTCATCAGTCATGGCTCTGGTGTCATCCTCCATATAGCTTGGTCCCATAGTATAGTCAACTGCATCATTCTCAAGCTTGTGGAACATGGCGCAGATAGGGCATTCGCAGTCCTCATTGAAGGCATCGTGAACCGGAATTGAATATAATTTTTCTTTCATAAAAATCTATTTCCTTTCGTATGAAATTTTCCGCAAATTAATAATAAAATTATACCAAAAATCCATTGCTTGTACAACAAAAACAAGTGTGGTATGCTTGAGATAACAAAAATTAGCATAGGAGATATTACCAGATGAAGGAGCTTGCAATTTTTATTGATATTAATTCCAAAAAACCTGTCTATGAGCAGATATATAGTTTTATTAGAAATGAAATAACAATCGGCAAACTTAAGGCCGGCGAGAAGCTTCCTTCCACAAGAGGATTGGCGGATTATCTTCAATGTAGCAGAAGTACGGTGCTTATGGCTTACGAGCAGTTAATAGCGGAGGGTTATATAGAAACAAGACCTAAGCGTGGGTATTTTGTAATGGAGTTAGAAAAAAGCTTTAGAAGTGAAGCTGCGATTAAGTTAACCAAATCCTGTGAGGACTGGCAGAAGGAATATGAAATTGATTTTTCACCGGTGGGGGTGGATGCAGATAGTTTTCCTTTTAATGAATGGAGAAAAATTTCTCGTCAGGTTTTTCTATCTGAAAATGCTGACCTGTTTAACAGCGGTGATGCAAGGGGGGATATGAACCTTAGAAAGTCAATTGCGGACTATCTTAATAATCAAAGAGGGGTTAAGGCAAATCCTGACAGAATAATTCTGGGGGCAGGCTATGAAAGTCTTCTTATGATTCTTGACAGTATTTTGGACAAAAATTGTATTTTTGCTATGGAAAATCCTGTGTATCCTAAGGCTTACAAGCTTATTAATTCCTTTGGAAGAGAGGTTTGTCCGGTGGAGCTTGATGATAAAGGGATAGATGTTGCCAGACTTAGTGAAAGTCAGGCAAGGGTTGTATATGTAACTCCTTCCCATCAATATCCAATGGGTGTTGTGATGAGTGTCAAAAGAAGACAGGAGCTTCTTAACTGGAGTCTCTCTGGGGAGGAGCGATATATTATTGAGGATGATTATGACAGTGAGTTTCGATATAAGGGCAAGCCGATTCCTTCCCTTCAAGGCATGGATTCTAATAACAAGGTGATTTATATAGGAACTTTTTCCAAAGCCATTTCTCCGGCAATTAGAATGAGTTATATGGTGCTGCCGGAAGCCTTGTATAAAAGGTATAATGAAACCGGAAAATTTTACAGTAATACGGTGTCAAGAATTGACCAGAAAATGGTGGAGTTGTTTATGGAAAGTGGTGGTTTTGAACGCCACCTTGGCAGAATGCGTACCACATATAAGAATAAGCATGCCTATATGTTAAACAGACTTAAAAGCTGGAAAAATGTGGAAGTTTCCGGTGAAAATGCCGGAGCACATATGCTTATATGGTTTAAGGACAAAAGAAGTGACAAGGAACTTATAAAGAAAGCTGCAAATGAAGGTGTTAGGGTGTATTCTCTCAGAGAGTGTTATATTCCGGGTGGTACTATAGGGCAACCGGAAAATGTAGTAATTCTTGGGTATGCCAAGCTTAATGAGGAAGAAATTATGAGGGGACTTATGCTTTTGGAGAAAGCATGGGATATTAAATAAATAGATATTGACATTGTATATATAATTGTATATATTGTATATATACAATTATAAGAGAGGACTCTTATGAATATTATTATTTCTAATAATTCAGACAAACCAATATATGAACAGATTAAGGAGCAGATTAAGAATCAGATTCTTAATGGCAGCCTTAAAGAAGGAGAAATGCTTCCGTCTATGAGGTTTCTTGCCAAGGAGCTTAGGATAAGTATTATTACTACCAAGCGTGCTTATGAAGACCTTGAGAGGGATGGGTATATTGAATCCTTCACCGGCAGGGGCAGCTTTGTTAAAGCTGTTAACAGAGAAATGCTTAGAGAAAACCTTGTATGTGAAATAGAAGAATTACTTGAGCAGGCTATTTTTAAGGCTAATACTGCCAAGATGTCATATGAAGAGCTGTCTGAAATTCTTAGGGTAATGTATGAAGAAGGAGATGTACGGGACAATGGATAATGTTTTGGAGTTACATAATGTCACTAAGGATTACGGTGACTTTAGGCTGGATAATGTAAGCATATCAGTCAAGAAGGGTGGGATTTGTGGTTTTATCGGGCAGAATGGCGCGGGCAAGACTACGACTATTAAGCTTATTCTGGATATTATTAAGAAGGATGCCGGAGAGATTAAGGTTTTTGGCAAGGATATGGAGCGGGACGGCAAGGAATTGAAGGAGCGCATTGGCGTAGTGTATGACGAGATGGGCTTTCATGATTTTCTCACCCCTAAGAATCTTAATAAAGTTTTTAAGAATATATACAAGAGCTGGGATGAGGAAACTTTTTTTGAGTATATGAAGAGATTTTCTCTTCCTGTTAACAAAAAATGCGGTGATTTTTCCCGCGGTATGAGAATGAAATTGCAGATTGCAGTGGCAATGTCCCATAACGCAGAGCTTCTGATTATGGATGAACCAACCTCAGGACTTGACCCGATTGTAAGAACTGAGATTCTTCAGATTTTTCAGGAGTTTGTAATGGATGAAAATCACACAATTCTGTTTTCTTCCCATATTACAGGAGATTTGGAGAGAATTGCAGACGAGGTTATTTTTATCAATGGTGGCAAAATAATAATTGCCGGCAATAAGGATGAGCTTTTGGAGGAACATGGAATTATTAAATGCTCTGCCGAAGAATTAAAAAACATTGATGCAGATGATATTGTGGGAGTTAGAAGCTCATCGGTGTGTGAAGAGGTTATGGTAAGAAATAAGACCGCCTGCATGACAAAATACCCGGGACTTGTTATGGACCAGGCTTCTTTGGAAGAGCTTTTGATTTTTAATGTAATCAAAGGTTAAAGCGGGGTGGATTTTATGAAGGGCTTGATTATAAAAGACGCCTTATGTCTTAAGAAAAATCTGAAAATGTTTGTGCTTGTGACCTTGGGAGTAATTGCTTTGGCGGTTATGTTTGTTCTTAGTACCAGATATGGAAATCTTTCAAAGAGTATTGCAAACTGGAACTCGGAGGATACCATGAGCAAGGAAATGATGCTTGTCGCGATTAATATGGCAATGCATGTTATTTTATTTATTCCTATGGCTTTTGTAAGCAATGTAATTGATTGCTTTGTAGAGGATAAAAAAGCTGATTTTAGCAAAACTGTGTTTAGCATGCCGGTTAGTAATATAGAAATCGTTGGAGCAAGATTTGCTTCAATGTTGATATACACTGTTGTTGCGCTTTTATGTTCAGGAATTGCTGCCGGAGCAATTAGTGTGGCATCGGATACTATTGTATTTAAAGAAATTTTTTCTTCAGTGCTGGTATTTGCAGGAGTGCTTTTGGTGTATGTAAGTATTATTATGCCTTGCATATATTTCTTTGGCGCCGAGAAAGCGACTGTTATTGCAATAATTCCATTTGTGGCAGGAGTTATAGGCTGTTTTTTCCTGCTTGGTGAGAAGATGAATGGCGTTTCTGAAGCGGAGAGTGAAATGTATATGTTGAAGCTTATGAATGATTTTATAGAGCTTTTAACTCACAAGGGGCCGGTGTTAATTGGGGTTGCCGTTTTATGTCTTATAGCTGCATTTTTTATCTCCGTTAAAATTCTGGAAAAGAAAAGGGGGCGTTTGTTATGATAGGACTTCTGTACAAGGATTTTATTTCCACCAAAGGAAAAATGATTCTAGGATTTACGCTACTTCAATTGGTGATAATTAGTGGCTTGCATTTTATATATATGGATAATATGGAACTGGAGATAATGATTATTTATCTTTTAAGCGCCAGCATGGTAATTCTGTTTGGGGTGATTCTGTTTTATCTTGATGTGGCTTTAGTGAAAAGTGACAGTCAAAAACAGATGGACTATTTTTTAAGTACTCCCATTGATAGAAGCTCCTATGTGAAGTCCAAATACATATATGTATTGTCTGCATTTGTTCTGGTTACAGTGGTTATGATAATTGAAATGCTGATAATTAAAACTGGATTAAATTCAGTGGATGCCGAAAAACTGATTAACAATTTATGGAATATTTTTCCTGTTTTCCTAGGGGTGTTTATGATATGTAGTGCAATAGAGCTGCCTTTTTATTTTGGACTGGGAGCTTCAGTTGGTAAGGCTGTGAAAGAAGGCTTCTGGATAGGATTAATGTTTCTGTGTGTTGCATATCTGCTTTTTGGAGACCTTGACATTATCAAAAATATGAATTTATCAGTTCTTGTTAAGCTTATTATGAAGGATGAAAAAAGCCTTAAGCTGTTACAGATTCTCGCTCCTTGTGTTGGCTGTGGGGTATTTGTGTTATCTTATCTCTTGTCAAATATTTTATTTCAAAAAAAGCCGAGGCATTAAGCCTCGGTCTTTGCGTTAATATCAACGTATTCTCTGTTAATAGTGTCGTCTTCTTCGTCTTCGAAGTCGTCTTCGAAATCATCTTCAAAATCGTCATCGATTGCTGATTTCTTCTCCTTAATCTTGTTGTAGAGGAAAAGTCCGCCAGCAACACCGGCACATACCACAAGGATTCCAATAATAACTTTAACTGCTTTCTTCATAATTTCCGCTCCTTCTAAAATTTTCTATTTTCTATTTTAATACGAAATGGTAAAATTGAAAAGGTGTTTACTTAAAGTTTATAAAAATTTAATAAAAAATATTCACATAATAAGGAAAAATAAATGTATATAATTTCAGGAACAAAAGATTTTGTGTTAAGCCAGACCCTGGAGTGTGGACAATGCTTTCATTTTCAGAAGCTTTCTGATGAAGAATACTACATATCCGCAATGGACAGGCTTTTGCATATTTCCCAGAATGGGGATGAATTAATTTTTCATAATGCCACAGAGGAAGATGTTCAAAATATCTGGGTGGATTATTTTGATTTGAACAGAGATTATGGAACTATCAAAAATCGTCTTCTTAGCATGGATGACAGGCTGAATCCGGCAATTGAGGCTATGTGGGGTGTCAGGATTCTTAAACAGGATTTTTTTGAGACGCTGATTTCCTTCATTATATCCCAGAACCAACAGATTCCAAGAATCAAACAGATTGTTGCGGCGCTGTCCGTTGCTTGTGGCGAAAAACTCTCAGATAATATGTATGCTTTTCCGGGACCTGAGGAGATTCTTAATCTGGGCGAGGAAGGTGTCAGAGCCTGCAAAGCCGGATTTAGAAGTGCCTACATAATTGACGCCTGTCAAAAGGTTGTTGATGGAACAATTGATGAGGAGCGGTTAAGAGCCATGAGCTATGAAGAATGTGTTGACACACTAAAGCAGATAAAAGGCGTTGGTGATAAGGTTGCCAACTGTGTTGCACTTTTTTCCCTTGGAAAAAGAAGCGCTTTCCCTGTTGATGTGTGGATTAAAAGGATAATGGAAAGCATATACTTTACGGAAGAAACCCCGGTAAATGTCATTCAGGATTTTGCAACAGAGCATTTTGGGGAATATGGAGGATATGCACAGCAATATTTATTTTATTATGCAAGGGAAACTTCTAAGAAAAAGTGAGTAAAATAACGCAAATAAGAGAAAAGATGAGAAAAAAAGAGAAAAGTATGCAAAAATAAGAAAAATGTCTGCTTGCATAATTTTGGCAAGACTTTTAATATAGACATTGTGATTAGCACTCGAACTCGAAGAGTGCTAACAAACCAAGGATAGGAAAATATATTTTAGGAGGTTTAGATATGAAATTAGTACCATTAGGAGACAGAGTTGTTTTAAAGCAG
>CAZNUK010000058.1:0-13969 GCA_964576255.1 uncultured Butyrivibrio sp. | reverse complement strand
CGTTATATATTTGCGATAAAAAAACATTGAAACATTTGGGCTTAAGAGGTAAAATATAGGGTAGTTGATTATGCAATTTTGGAGTTATATGCAATGAAGTTTATTAAAAGTTTTGATGAAATGGATACCTTTGAAAAGACTTGTACGTATCTGTTTAATATGAAGCCCGTTTTACACGATAAGGGGCTTTTTCATGATGCCACTGAGCAGTTCCGTATTCCATGTGAACCGGAGAAGAACAGTGAAGTAACATTAAGATTTAGAACGGTTCATTCCAATGTTGACAGGGTACTTGTATATGTTAATGGTATTAGGTATTTGATGACTAAGGCACAGAGAGACCATTATTTTGATTATTATACGGTGACCATTCCTGTCAGGGAGGACAAGCTTTACTATTATTTTGAAATTATTTCCGGCAAGACTATATTGTATTACAATCAGCTGGGTGCCGTTAATGATTTGAATCAGAATTATAATTTTGTTATTATTCCGGGCTTTAAGACTCCTGAATGGGTAAGGGGTGCGGTAATTTATCAGATATATGTTGATAGATTTTATAATGGTGACCCTACTAATGATGTTGTTAATAAGGAATACACATATATTGGAGATTATGTTTCTAAGGTGGAGAATTGGGATAAGTACCCTGCTTCCATGGGCGTAAGAGAGTTCTATGGTGGTGATTTGGAGGGTGTTATCCAGAAACTGGATTATCTTCAGGATTTGGGTATTCAGTGTATTTATTTTAATCCGCTTTTTGTATCACCATCCAATCACAAATACGATATTCAGGATTATGATTATATTGACCCACATATCGGTAAGATTGTGGATGATGGCGGAGAACCACTTAATGATGGTATGTATGATAATTCACAGGCTACCAAATACATTAAGCGCGTTACCGGGCTTGCCAATCTTGAAGCCAGCAACGAGTTGTTTGCAAGACTTGTTGAGGAGGCACATAAGAGAGATATTAAAGTTATTATCGATGGTGTATTTAATCACTGTGGTTCCTTTAATAAATGGCTGGATAGAGAAAGAATATACGAGGGCAGCAAGGATTTTGAAAAAGGTGCCTTTGTAGACGGAAACAGTCCGTACAGAGATTTCTTCCAGTTTAACGATAAGAATGCATGGCCATATAACTGGACCTATAACGGCTGGTGGGGACATGATACACTTCCTAAGCTTAATTACGAAGGTTCACAGAAATTGGAAGAGTACATTCTTAACATTGGTAGAAAATGGGTTTCACCTCCATATAATGTAGATGGATGGAGACTTGACGTAGCTGCCGATTTGGGATTTAGCGAGGGTTATAACCACAGATTCTGGAAAAAGTTCAGACAGGCGGTTAAAGAGGCTAACCCTAATGCGGTTATTCTGGCGGAGCATTATGGTGATTGCAATGCATGGCTCCAAGGTGATGAATGGGATACCATTATGAACTATGATGCTTTTATGGAGCCTATTACATGGTTTTTAACGGGAATGGAGAAACACAGCGATTCCTATAATCAGGATAAGGTTGGTAATCCATCATACTTTTTTGACTCAATGAGACATAATATGTCCAGAATGGGTGGTTCACCTACACGAATTGCCATGAATGAGTTGTCCAATCATGACCATTCACGTTTCCTTACCAGGACCAATAAGACTGTGGGAAGAACTGCATCCAGAGGGCCTAAAGCTGCTGAAGAGAATATTAATAAGGCTATATTTAAAGAAGCGGTTGTGGTTCAGATGACATGGCCGGGAGCTCCGACTATTTATTACGGAGATGAGGCAGGAGTATGTGGCTGGACTGACCCGGATAACAGAAGAACATATCCATGGGGACATGAGGATATGGACTTACTTAATTTCCATAAGGCTATTATTGGCATTCATAAGAATACTCCGGCATTAAATACTGGTTCGTATAAAAAACTTTACGGTGATTATAATATTATTGCATATGGAAGATTTCTTGGAGACAGCCAGGCGATTACCATTATCAATAATAACGAAACCGAGAGAACCATCTCTATTGATGTATGGCAACTTGGAGTTAAAGAAGGGGATGTGCTTAGACAGGCCATTCTTACCAGCAGGGATGATTTTAAGCTGGATTGTGGAGAATTGTATAACGTGGATGGTAAGCTCAAAATAACACTGCCGCCAATGTCAGGAACAATTCTTATTAAATAAATCTACAGGTGAGAAATGGAACAGATAAAAGAACTTACCAAAAGGCTTATAGCTAACAGCTTCAAAGAACTTATGCTTAAGATGCCTTTTGAAAAAATTACAATTAAGACCATAACGGATAATGCAAATATAATCCGTCCAACCTTCTATAATCATTTTCACGACAAATACGAGCTTGTGGAATGGATTGTTAAGACGGAGATAATAGATGAAGTAACTAAGGAGTTGGTTGAAACCAGCTCCCGAAGTGCCATCTATACTTTGTTTGACAAGGTTTTGGAGGATAAGGAATATTATCAGAAGGCTTTTGAGATTGGCGGACAGAATGGATTTTCCGATGTTTTATGTGACCTTGTCACAGAAATGTTTGCTTCGGTTATGAGTGAAGAGCTTTTGAAGGAATATGATTTTCTTACTAAGGATGTTGTGGCAAGATACTATGCCACCGGAGCGGTTGCAGTTCTTAAGTATGAAGTGTTCCGTACCGGAGAGCGCAAATCCGAAGAAATATGTGATGGATACAGGTATCTGATGCAACGTTCAATATTTGATTTTGTGCCCCCAAGGCAGGGATAACGACTACATTTTCGCGAAAATGTAGTCTTTTTTTACATTTTTAGGAAAATGTATATGGTTAAATAATTCAAAGTTTTATAAAATGTCAAGAGTGGTAAAATAGATGAAATTTGAGAAAGGATAAGATTATAATGACTTGGTTATTGATAATGCTCATATGCTTTGGTCTTGCATTTGATGTTTTTTCTATTGCAGTATCTCAGGGCTCTGTACTGGGTTCAGTTAAAATCAGAGGATTAGTGTTAATGAGTCTTATAGTCTGTGCATGGCAGATTTTTACTGTTGCAATTGGAAGTTATGTTGGTTCATTACCGGCACATAGCAATATGACAGAAGAAGCCCAAAAAGGATTCGCTTTGGTAGCTGCTACTATTTTTATAGCTTGTGGCGGTATTAAGATTTTTCTTATTCAGAAAAGAAAAGCGGTGCCGGAAATCCGTTCGCAAATTAATTTTTCTAAGATTTGCGGAATAGCAGGCCCCACAAGCATATATACACTTTTTGTAACAATGGGATGTGGCTTTATTCAACTTGAACCACTTTATGTTGCAGTTCTAATCTGTATTCTGACAATCGGAATTGTAATCGGAGGAGTTTACTTAGGTTACAGAAATGGCGAGATTGATAAAAAAGTGTATTGGGCAGGAGGCATATTCCTTATCGCTGCAGGAGTTTTAACCATTTTTGATTACTGCGGGAAATTTATTAATGGATAGGACATATATTTAATGAAAGAAATGATTTTAAAGGGAATTGCAAAATTCGGCAGGCTTCTTATGAAAGCCTATGTGTATATTGCATTCAGACCACGTATAAGATACACGGAGCCGGGCAGAAAGAACTGCAAATACGGCGAGCCTGTTATTTTTATAGGTAATCACACTAGTCATATGGACGGCGTAATGAGCGCCATGATTTTTGACCGGTGTAAAGCATACATAATTGTTGCCAAGGACTGGTATGAGAAGAAAAATATCAACTGGTTTCTTAGAAATAATCTTTGTGTACCAATGGACAGATTTAATGTGGATACAGCTTGGTTAAGACTTGCCAAGGATGCCATCAAGGGTGGTAATTCCATGATTATCTATCCGGAAGGTAAGACCAGACAGGAAGAGGAACCTGATGAGTTTAAATCGGGATTCATCATGCTGGCAATGTTAACGGGAGCAAAAATCATACCATTTGCTACCGGAGAGAAATATAATGCTGTTTTTGGAAGAAGACAGAGAGTGTTGGTGGGTGATGCAATGACACTTACCGAAGAGAATAAGGGTATGAATCCAAAATACCTGGAAGAAGAAAGTGAACGCTTCAGACAGGCAGTTATTAAGCTTAAAAAACAATTAGAACAAGAAAGGAAGTAATAACATGATTTTTGACAAGCTTTTAGAAATTTTTGCAAACGTAATTCCGGAGGTGGATACTAATGAGATTAAGCCGGAGAGCAATCTTATTGAGGACTTGGGACTTAATTCCCTTACTTTAATGCTTCTTGCAGTATCTATTGAAGAAGAATACAATATGAAATTTGACGATTTATCAAGCAAGGAAACTGTTGGTGAAGTAAGAGATTATATCGCAGAGATGACAGGACTTGAATAGACGATATGAAGACATTAATTATTAACGGAAGCCTTAAGAATGACAATAGCAATACCCTTATGGTTGCAAAGAAATTTGCTGAGGGAATTGAAAGCTCCACAGGTTCAGAGGTTGAGCTTATACATTTGTCTAAGATGAATATAGAACATTGCATTGGCTGCTTCTGTTGTTGGAAGGTTACGCCGGGACAATGTGCAATCAGGGATGATATGGATATTATCCGTGAGAAGATTTTGGAAAGTGATGTAATTATTTTATCATTTCCATTATACTTCTTTGGAGTGTCTTCTAAGATGAAGGCAGTAATAGACAGACTTTTACCTTTTAAATATCCGTATAACGGTAGATTGGCAACAGATGAGCATATGGCTATTCTGGATTTCAGAGCAAGTCTGGACAATAAGAAATTTGTTATTGTGTCATCCTGTGCCCATGCATCTACGGACTATGTATTTGAAGGTGTTGAAAAACAGTTTGACCTTATATTTGAACCGGGGAATTACACCTCTGTGTTTTGCCCTCAGGGAGAAATTCTTAAGCTGGAGCAGATGAAGCCTATTTTAAATGCTTATCTTAATAAGGTGTTTAAGGCGGGTGAGGAATTTGGAGTAGAGGGTAAATTATGTGAGGAAACAGCGAAGAGAATGCGTTCCACACTTGTACCCCCAAAAGCTGTTGAGAAAATGATGACAGGGTATTGGCAGAGCTTTCTTGACAAATAGGGAAGTGATAAAATTATGAAAAAACAAAAACTTTTCAGATTCTTTTGTGTGGTAGTGTCAAGTATTCTGTATTCGATTACGGTGCTATGTTTTTATCCTAAATATAGGTTGTCACGAAAATATGGAATAGTGGAAAAATATCGTTATGCACAGAGAATTATGGACTATTACAGAAGGCGCAGTAGAACAATAACCTTTACATATGGTGCAGAGAATCTGCCAAAGGATTCGGGATATGTAATGTATTCCAATCATCAGGGTAAGTATGATGCCTTTGGAATTTTATTAAGCCATGAAAATCCATGTGCTGTACTTATGGAGAAAAAACAGTCCCATAAGATTATTATTACACAGTTAATTGAACTTTTAGAGGCTAAGAGACTGGATTTTACCAATCCTAAGAATCAGATTGAGGTTCTTAAAGAAATTTCTAAGGAGGTTTCCGAAGGAAGAAGATATTTGATTTTTCCGGAGGGTGGATACACTGATAATCACAATAATCTCCAGAAATTTAACTCAGGATGTTTTAGATGCTCCATTGATTCTAAAACGCCTATTGTACCGGTGGCAATTGTTGATTCCTACAAATCAATGAATGTAAATAATTTTAAGCCATGCACAACTCAGGTTCATTTTCTTAAGCCTATACCATATAGTGAATATAAGGACATGAGGAAAAATGAGATTTGTGACCTTGTTAAGACAAGAATTCAGGAAAAACTTGATGAGGTGCTTAAGAAAGAGGAAAAATAATGATTACATATTCAGGTGAACAGAGAGAATATTTTGAAGGTCTGTTAAAACCGGAGGACCTTGAAAAGCTTCCGTTATACTATACATTTTGTGAGCTTCTTGAGAATTGTAAGGAGAAATTCGCAGAGTGTCCTGCCATTAGTGATATGGTGGATACCATTAACTATGGTGAGCTTTATGACAGAATTGCTCACAGAAGAGCTTTTCTATATGAACAGGGCTTTGTAAAGGGAGATATAATCGCGGTAATGGCTCCTAACGGCTTATCTGCTATGGAATTGTATATGGCAATACCTACGGCGGGATTTACGGTGATTATGCTTCCGGCAGCAGAAAATGCTCTTAACAGAGAGCAGTTAGCAAGAATTATTAAGAAATTTGACATTAAGGGATTATTTGTACATTCTATTTTTGAAGAGGTGGCAAAGGATATGCCTACTAAGGTGTTTGCTGTAACAGATACCTCTTTAGAAATGGGCGAGATGGCAGATGTGGACCCTGAGGATGTGGCAGTTATATGCTTCTCGGTTAATAATGATGCGGGCAATCCTTATGGAGCAATGCTTTCACACAGAGCAATTATGAGAGCTGCCCACAACGGATTATTTATTCCGGGACATCCATTTAATCAGAGGACAATCGCAATTTTACCTTTATCCCATGTATTTGGTGCAATACGAGGACTTTTAACCTGTATATACACCGGTGCACTGGTATATGCGTGTGAGGATATGAGTAATATTGTGTTTGATATACCTAAAATGAAACCAACCATATTAACCCTGGTTCCGGGCCTTGCGGAGACAGTGCTTTCCGTAGCAAGAATTAAGGGACCGGAGTTCCTTGAAGGAATTGAGACCATTATATGCGGAGGTGCTTATGTTCAGCCTAAGTTAATTAAGATGGCTACAGGCTTTGGCATAACTCTTTTTGCAGGATATGGAATGACAGAGGCAAGTAACATTGTATCCGGTAATGTGGATAATGTGACCAAACCTGATTCCATTGGAATGGTTTATCCGGGAACAGAGGTCAGAATTGTGGATGGAGAAATCCAGGTAAGAGGTGATGTGGTGATGAAGGGTTATTATAATGACCCTGAACGTACAGCCGAGGTGCTTACTGAGGATGGCTGGCTTAGGACCGGCGATTTGGGAGAATTTGATGATGATAATTACCTGCATATAACAGGACTTCGTAAGAATCTCATAATTCTTCCTAACGGAGAAAATATATCTCCTGAGGAATTGGAGAGTATTTTTTCCACTATTGAAGGTGTAGGCGACTGCATCATCAAAGAGGGTGATTTAAGAGGCAGACCTCTTATTGAAATCCAGATTAATCCGGACATGGATTTTTACAAAGACATGGAGCCTGGTGATATCGAAAAAGACCTTAAGGCTAAGGTTAAGGCAAAGAGTAATGAACTTCCTTCCTACAAGGGTGTTTCCAAAACGGTGGTTACTTACGAACCGATTGACCACACCATACAGGATAGAATGTTCAAAATTGAATGGTAGCAACAGTTTAAGGCTGTTCTATATACATATTTTAAAAAGGAGAATATTAGAATGGACGCAAAGCAGACAGAAATCGCAGAAAAGATTAAAGGAATTCTCGTAGAGAACTTAAGAATTCCTGCTGAAGAGCTTGATTATGAAATCGAACTTTTCGGAGATGGAATCGGACTTGATTCAATCGACTCCCTTGAGATTATTGCTGGAATTGATCAGGAATTTGGTGTACAGATGACTGGTGTTGCTAAGGAAAACTTCTACAACATTGAAGCACTTAGCAAGTATGTTATGGAGCATATGGAGGCCTAATCTAGGCTTCCTTGCTCTAAGGATTAGAATTTAACAATGCCGGGGCTTTAACGCCCCTATACGGCATTAGGATAAGAGGTAAATAGAAATGTCAGAAAAAAGAGTTGTAATTACGGGACTTGGTATGATTAATGCAATCGGTGATACAGTTGATGAAAGCTGGAATAACTGTATTAACGGTGTGTGTGGAATAAAAGAAGTTAGATCGGTTAATACAGCAGAGTGCTATGCTCATATGGGAGCTGAGGCTTCAGAGCATTTTGAAGTTGACGCCGGAGAAGATGCAGATAAGATGGACAGAGTTTCTCTTTTATGCGTAAAGGCAGTTAAGGAAGCACTTAGCGATTCTAAAATAGATATGTCAAAAGAAGATGCAGACAGAGTTGGTGTTATCATCGGAAGCTGCGTTGGTGGAGCTAACAGCATTGAGAAATTCTTCACTGCTTATGAGGAAAATCCTGATAGTGCATTAACAGAAGATATTATTAAGATGCCAATCGGAGTTATTGCTAACCACGTTGCTAAGGTTGCAGGAGCTAAGGGTGTTGTTACTAACGTTGGTAATGCTTGTGCAGCTAGTACAATCAGTATTGAATATGCAAGTGACTTAATTAGAGCAGGCGTTGGTGATGTATTTATCTGTGGTGGAACAGATACTTTCTCATCCCTTGCATTCGGTGGATTTATAGCATTACATGCAATTGATGATGAGCCATGTTCACCTTATAACAAGAGTAAAGGTATCACACTTGGAGAAGGTGCAGGAGCTCTTATTGTAGAGTCATATGAGCATGCAGTTAAAAGAGGTGCTAAGATTTATTGTGATGTTCTTGGTGGTGGTATCAGCTCAGATGCTCATCACATTACTGCACCAAGACCTGATAGTGAAGGTCAGATGAATGCAATGAAGTGGGCTCTTAAGAAATCAGATATGGAAGCATCAGAAATTGAATATATTAATGGTCATGCAACAGGAACTCCTCTTAACGATTCAACAGAGATGCAGGCAATGCAGACAATCTTTGGAGAGAATGAGGATACATGTGTAAGCTCAACAAAGTCAATGGTTGGACATTGTCTGGGTGCTGCCGGAGCTGTTGAGGCTATTTACTCAGTTAAGGCTTTAACAACCAATACAATTCCTCCAACAATCGGATATACAGATGAGGATATGGAGGCACTTAAGGAAAAAGCTGGAAAGCTTGACTTTATGCCTAATGTTAAGAAAGAAAAAGAACTTAAATATGTTATGACCAATAACTTTGCTTTTGGTGGTAACAATGCCAGTGTTATTTTCTCTAAGGAAGCTAAGGATATTAAGCCTTTAGAGAACAACCGTGTATTAGTAACAGGTATGGGACTTGTATCCCCTGTTGGTAATAGTGTTGATGCTTATATTGAAGCTACTAAGGCAGGAAAGACTACAGCTGATAACGGAAATCTTCGTGCAGAGGTTTCTGGAGATGATTATAAAGAGCATGAGATTAAGCTTTCATTCTATCGTAAGCTCGACAAATTAAGTCAGATGCAGGTTGTATCAGGACGCTCATGTCTTAAGAGTGCAGGAGTAACAGTAACAACTGATAATGAAACAGATATCGGTATGATTATCGGTACAGCAGATGGTCCTGGAACAGATATTATTAACTTCCATGAAGGTTTAATCAAAAATGGAACCAATGCAGGAAGCGCTTTTGTATTCCCTAATACTGTATATAATGCAGCAGGTGGATATCTTTCAATTAACTCTGGTGTTAAGGGTACTAATGTAACACTTACTAACGGATGTCAGGCGGGACTTCAGAGTGTATGTTATGCATATAACGTAGTTCGTGATGGTGACCATAAGATGATGATGGCTTGCGGTGTTGATGAAAATACAGATGCAACAAGAATTATCTATGACAGACTTGGTTATACAACTGATGAGACTGTAGCTAACCCTTATAAGCTTTCTGGAAGAGGATATATCCTTGGTGAAGGTAGTACCTCTGTAATGCTTGAAAGTGAAGCTTCCGCAAAAGAAAGAGGAGCTAAGGTATATGCTGAAATCGCAGGATACGGAATGACTCATGAGTCAGTTAGCGTTGGAACTCTTAAGGGTTCCGGTGAAGCTCTTGATAAGGCTATTAAGTATGCATGTGAAAGTGCAGGGATTGCGTTAAGTGATATTGATGCAATCGTAGGTTTTGGTAATGGTAACACAACTGCTGATACTATTGAAATGGAAAGTTACGAGAGAGTATTCGGTGCTGATGTTAAGCCTGTTCTTAGTGTTAAGAATCTTGTAGGTGAGGCAAGGGCAGCAGCTGCAACCTTACAGGTAATGCATGCATCACTCATTCTTGCAGGCGAACTTCCAAGTGAACAGCCGGCATATAAGTTTAACGGTAAGACAGCAGAGGAAATTACAGTAAATACTTCAAACTACAAGTACATACTTGCTACAAGCTATGCAGCAGGTGGTTCATATACAGCAGTTGTAATTAAGAAGGAAGGATAAATATTATGAGTAAAGTAGCAATCGTAACAGGCTCCTCAAGAGGAATTGGTAAGGCTTGTGCTTTAAGACTTGCCAAAGAAGGTATGGATGTAGTGGTTAACTACAACAGCAATGAAGAAGAGGCAATGAAAGTAGTTAATGCAATTAAAGATATGGGTTGTGACGCCATCGCAATTAAAGCCAATATGGGTAACCAAAAAGAAGTTGCAGGAATGTTCAGAGAAGCATATAAGCACTTCGGACATATTGATGTGTTAGTTAATAATGCAGGCGTTCTTGATGATGCTTATCTTTTAATGCTTAACACAGACTCCTTAGACAGAAGCTTTGACATTAATGTTAAGGGATATTTCTATTGTTGCCAGCAGGCTGCTCTTAAGATGTTCAAGCAGAAAAGCGGAAGAATCGTTAATGTGTCTTCTGTAAGCTCTAAGCTTGCTCTTGCAGGACAGTCAGTTTACAGTGCTACTAAGGGTGCCGTTAACTCTATGACAGCAACACTTGCTAAGGAATTGGCTCCTTACGGAATTTTGGTTAATGCAGTTGCTCCCGGCTTTATTGAGACGGAGATGATTGATGCAATTCCTGAAGAGAAGATGCAGGATTACCTTAAGAATATTCCTATGGGAAGACTTGGTAAGGTTGAAGAAATTGCAGAGACAGTAGCAATGCTTTGTGGTGACGCAAGCTCTTATATTACCGGCCAGGTAATCGTTATGGATGGAGGCCTTAGCTTATAATGATGAATATTATCGAAATTAACAAAAGAATCAAACAAAGACCACCTTTTCAGATGGTGGAAAAGGTGCTTGAATTAGTACCGGGAGAGTCAGTTAAGACTCTCAAGAATGTATCTGTTAATGAGCCATATTTTGTAGGCCATTTTCCAGATGCTCCAATTATGCCGGGAGTTCTTGTGACAGAGGCAGCAGCCCAGTCCTGCTCTCTTGCCATTGAAGCAGATGGAACAGATGAAAGCACAATTTATGTACTTCTTAAGGTTAAGGAGTTCAAATTTGTTAAGCCTATTATTCCGGGTGATACAATGATTATTGATTGTAAGAAGACTATGGGAGCTTCAGGCTTATACTCTTTTGCAGTTACCGTATCTGTTAATGATAAGGTGAGAGCTAAGGGTGAATTAATGTTCACAGCAGTGGATAAGGAATCAATTTACGCAGAATAGAAAGAGGTTTAGAATGAGTAAAACAGCATTTATTTTTCCGGGTCAGGGTGCTCAGTATGTAGGAATGGCAAAGGATTTTTATGATACATATCCTGAGTGTAAGGAAATAATTGATGAAGCATGCGAGCTTATGGATTTTGACTTAAAGCATATTCTTTTTGACGAGAATGAGCTTATTAACAAAACAGAATATACTCAGGCAGCTATGCTTGCGGCAGAAATCTGTATTTTAAAGGCTGTTGAGTTAAAAGGAATTAAAGCAGATATTACAGCAGGACTTAGTCTTGGTGAGTATGCTGCGCTTGTTGCCAGTAAGGCAATTGATTACAAGGATGCAATGAAGCTTGTTAGAAAGCGTGGACTTTATATGGAAAATGAAGTTCCGGCTGGCAAGGGAACCATGGCAGCTGTTATTTCCCTTGATGCAGACAAGATTAATGAGGTGTGTGATAAGATTACAGCAGAAAGTGGCAAGGTTGTGTCACCCGCTAACTATAACTGTCCTGGACAGATTGTTATTTCCGGATATACTGAATCTGTTAACGCAGCAGTAGAGCCTCTTAAAGAAGCAGGAGCCAAGATGGTATCAATTCTTAATGTTAGTGGACCATTCCATTCTCCAATGTTAAGGGGTGCCGGCGATAAGCTTTCTATAGAGCTTGAGAATGTGGAGTTTGCTAATCCTGAAATTCCTTATATTAATAATGCAGATGTTAAGGTTATCATGGATAAAGCTGATATTAAGGATTCTCTTGCCCGTCAGGTATATTCTCCTGTTAAGTGGGAGCAGACTATGATGAAGATGCTTGAGGATGGAGTAGATACATTCTATGAAATCGGACCTGGTAAAACACTTCAGGGATTTATGAAGAGAATTGACAGAAGTAAGAAGGTAATAACCATTAACACAGTGGAAGATTTAAACGCACTGGGATAGGAAGGTATCGCATGTGGGATATTAAATTAAATGAATTGGAAGAGCGTCGTGCCAAAGCTATTAATGGCGGTGGTCAGGCGAGAATAGATAAACAGCACGAAAGAGGCAAATTAACTGCCAGAGAAAGACTTGCAATTCTTTTTGATGAAGGTACATTTGTCGAGGTTAATAATCTTATGACCTCCAGAGCCACTGATTTTGGTATGGACAAAAAGAAAATACCAGGGGATGGTGTTGTTACCGGATATGGCAGAGTTAATGGAAGAGTTGTTTTTGCATCTTCACAGGATTTTACCGTGGGTGGTGGTGCTCTTGGTGAATACCACGCAATGAAGATTTGTAATGTTATGGATATGGCAATGGCTGCAAAGGCTCCATTTGTAGAGATTAACGATAGTGGTGGAGCAAGAATCGAGGAAGGCATCGACAGTCTTAATGGATATGCTAAAATGTTCAAAAGACATACCAATATGTCCGGCGTAGCTCCTCAGATTGCAGTTATCATGGGACCATGTGCCGGTGGTGCATGTTACTCTCCGGCATTATGTGATTTTATCTTTATGACCAAAGAAAACGGACAGATGTATATTACCGGACCTAAGGTTATTAAAGAGGTAACAGGTGAAGTGGTTACAACCGAGGAGCTTGGCGGCGCCGAGGTGCATATGAACCAAAGCGGAGTGGCTCATTTTGTGTATGAAGATGATAAGACTTGTCTTCTCGGAGTTAGAAGACTTTTATCTTATCTTCCTGAAAATTATACAGAGAAGCCTCCGGTGGTTGAAGCAGTTAAAAAATATTACCACAAGAGACTTAGAGATATTGTATCCCCTAACATGAAGGCTTCTTATGATATGCATGAGGTAATTGAAGAGCTTTGTGATAAGGATTCCTTTATGGAGGTTCAGGAAGGCTTTGCCAAAAATATTGTGGTAGGCTTTATGAGAATGGAAGGCGAGACTGTTGGTGTTATCGCCAACCAGCCGGATTTTCTTGCAGGTTCTCTGGATTTTAATTCAGGTGATAAAGCGGGAAGATTCATCAGATTATGTGATTCCTTCAATGTGCCTATTCTTACCCTTGTTGACGTTCCTGCGTTCCTCCCTGGTAAGGGACAGGAGACCAGCGGAATTATCCGTCATGGTGCAAAGCTTTTGTATGCATACAGCGAGGCTACCGTGCCTATGGTTACGGTTATTCTTAGAAAGGCCTTTGGTGGCGCATATATTGGAATGGATTGTAAGGGGCTTGGTGCGGATTTTGTATTTGCATGGCCAATTGCACAGATTGCCGTAATGGGTGCAGAGGGTGCCGTGAACATTATCGCTAATAAGAAGATTGAGGCTTCAGAGAACCCTGAGGAAGCAAGAAAAACTGCTATAGAGGAATATGAAAATAAATTTATGAACCCATATATTGCAGCGGAACGTGGTTATGTGGACGAGGTTATCCGTCCTGATGAGACTAAGGACAGAGTGCTTAATGCTTTCCATATGCTTGCCCAGAAATCTGTGAATAGAGTTCCTAAAAAACATGGAAATATTCCGTTATAAAAAATACTTGTAAAATCTTTTAACTTATGGTATTATACTCTAAGTCGAAAGATTTACGCGGGTGTAGTTCAATGGTAGAACACTAGCCTTCCAAGCTAGATACGTGGGT
>CAZNUK010000057.1:0-14990 GCA_964576255.1 uncultured Butyrivibrio sp. | reverse complement strand
AGATAGGAAATCTCCACAGCAGGGGTCAACCCGATTTTACCTTCATCATTAACACCGTAAGGAACACAGTTAAAATACTTACCTGACATATTTACAGGTGAACCATGTGATAAATGTCCGCCATGAGCAAGATTCATTCCCATATATGTGTCACCCGGCTCTAAAATAGCAAAGAATACTGCCATATTAGCCTGTGCGCCTGAATGTGGCTGTACGTTAACATAATCACATCCAAAAAGCTCTTTTGCTCTTTCGATAGCAAGATTCTCTACGATATCAACATACTGGCATCCACCGTAGTATCTCTTTGCAGGATATCCCTCTGCATACTTGTTGGTAAGCCAGCTTCCCATTGCTGCCATAACTGACTTGCTTACAAAGTTCTCTGATGCGATTAACTCGATATGGTCGTTCTGTCTTCCTACCTCTAACTCAATCGCCTTTGCTACTTCTGGGTCAAAGCCCTTAACTTCATCAAATGAATACATAATAAATAATTCCTCCGTGTTCTTTTTTATTCTTCAGATGACTCTTCATCTGTAATATCTACTTTGATAAAAAGCTCATTTAATTGCTTATCCTCAACCACATCCGGTGCGTTAGTCATAAGACATGATGCGTCCTTAATCTTAGGGAAAGCAATTACGTCACGAATGTTGTCCGTCTTAGACATAAGCATTACGAGACGGTCAAGACCATATGCAAGTCCTGCATGTGGTGGAACGCCGTATTTGAAAGCGTTCAGAAGGAAACCAAATCTGTCGTTAGCCTCCTCGGTGGTAAATCCAAGGATGTTAAACATCTTTTCCTGAATATCATTCTGGTAAATTCTAACACTACCACCACCGATTTCACAACCATTAAGTGTAATATCATAAGCCTTGGATCTAACCTTTTCAGGAGCTGTATCAAGAAGCTCAATATCCTCTTCCATCATCATTGTGAACGGATGATGCATTGCAAGAAGTCTGTTCTGCTCATCTGACCACTCAAACAATGGGAACTCTGTAATCCATAAGAATTTGTATTCTGATGGGTCAAGAAGTCCTAATTCCTCTGCAATCTGAAGTCTTAATGCTCCAAGCACATTCCATACGATTTTGTTTCTGTCAGCAGCAAAGAGAAGCAAATCTCCCGGCTTACCCTCTAATCGTTCTACGATAGCTGCAAGTTCTTCCTCTGTCATAAATTTGGCAAAAGATGACTTATAAGTTCCGTCCTCATTAATTGCAAGATAAGCAAGTCCCTTTGCGCCATAGCCCTTTGCAAATTCAACCAATGCGTCAATTTTCTTACGCGGCATTGCGCCCTGACCGTTGGCATTAATGGCTCTTACACTTCCGCCATCACTAATTGCTCCTGTAAATACAGAAAAACCACAATCCTTAACAAGGTCTGAAACATCCTTTAATTCCATTCCAAATCTAATGTCAGGCTTATCAGAACCAAAGCGGTCCATAGCCTCCTGCCATGTCATTCTTGGAATTGGCATTGGTATATCAACATTAAGAATTTCTTTAAATAATTTCTGGAGAAGTCTCTCATTAACATCCATAACATCTTCCATATCAACGAAAGAAAGCTCCATATCAATCTGTGTAAATTCAGGCTGTCTGTCAGCTCTTAAGTCCTCATCACGGAAGCATTTTGCAATCTGAAAATATCTGTCATAGCCTGAGCACATTAAAAGCTGCTTAAAAAGCTGTGGTGACTGAGGCAATGCATAAAAGCTGCCCGGATGCACACGGCTTGGTACAAGATAATCTCTTGCTCCCTCAGGGGTGCTCTTCTGGAGAATAGGTGTCTCAATCTCCAAAAATCCTTCATCAGCCAAGAACTGTCTGGTAAGTGTAGCAATGTTACTTCTCATCATCAGAATTTTCTGTAAATCAGGTCTTCTTAAATCCAGATAACGATATTTAAGTCTTATATCTTCCTTAGTCTTAGAATCCTCTTCAATTGGGAATGGTGGTGTCTGTGCTTCTGATAAAACTCTAAGCTCAGTTGCCACAACTTCGATTTTGCCGGTTGCAAGCTGTTCGTTAACTGCGCCGGCACGAGGACATACCTCACCAACAACAGCAATAACATATTCACTTCTAAGTGAACCTGCCTTCTCAAAACCTTCGGCTCCAATCTTCTCCTCTTCGAAGATAATCTGTAAAATACCTGAGCGGTCTCTTAAATCTACGAAGCAGATTCCTCCTTTGTTACGATTCTTCTGAACCCAGCCCATAACTGTAACTGTCTGTCCGATATTTGCCTCAGACAATTCTGCACATCTGGCGGTTCTTTTAAGTCCTTTCATTGATTCTGCCATCTGTAATGCTTCCTTTCTGCCAAGCCTTATTTTAATGGATTCTTGTAGAAATCCTTAAAGTCTGTATAGCCTTCTTTTTCAAGTTGTTCTTTCTGGAACTTTTTGTTCTTATTCATTCTTACAACAAGAACATTTTTGCCCTCAGAACGCAATTTTTGCGCTTCCTTAATAATATCACAAAGCATATCTGCCTGGATACCTTTTTCTATAAGAAATGCAATTTTTTCTCCCTGATTAGGAATTTTAAAATCATTATCAAGAAGAATTGTTACAATTCTCTCAAATCCAATTGAAAAACCACAGGCTGGGGTGTCATTACCGGTGAAACGGCCAACCATCTTATCATATCTTCCGCCACCGCCAACGCTACTGCCAAATTCCGGTACTTCAATTTCAAAAATAGTTCCGGTGTAGTATGACATTCCTCTTACAAGAGTAGGGTCAAATACCACGTCAAAATCATATTCCTTAGTTCCGTTGACACTATCAATAATTTCCTGAAGATTATCCTTAACGCCCTCTTCGAGGTAATCAGAAATCTTGTCCGCAACATAGGCTAAGCCATTATCCGCGGTCTGAATACCCTTAAACAAATCAACGTATTTATTAACAGCTTCCTGTGAATAGCCCTCCTTAACAAGCTCCTCTGACACACCTTCCAAACCAATCTTGTCCATTTTGTCAAGAATGATGAACACTGTATCCCATTCTTCCTCAGGAAAACCACTGTAGGCTGCCATCGCCTTTAAAATTCTTCTCTCGTTAATCTTGATTTTGAAGCCCTTAAAACCAATTTTACCCATTGTGGTAGTGGTTGCAAGAATAAGCTCTATTTCTGCAAGGTTACCCGGTTCTCCTAAGATATCAATATCACACTGATAAAACTGTCTGAAACGGCCCTTCTGAGGTCTGTCCGCACGCCATACAGGCCCAATCTGCAATGCTTTAAAAGGTGATGGTAAATCAGCCATATTATTGGAATAAAAACGAACAAGAGGAACAGTCAAATCGTATCTCAATCCGCCGTCCACCAAATCATTCTCTTCCTTAGCGGTTTCAAGATTAAGCTTCTCTCCTCTTTTCATAATCTTAAAAATAAGTTTTTCATTCTCTCCACCCTGTTTGCTGGAAAGATTGGCAATGTTCTCCACTGCCGGTGTCTCTATTGCTGTAAAACCGAATTTACCATAAGTCTCCTTAATTAATGACATAAGGTAATCCCTTATCTGCATCTCTCTTGGGAGTATGTCCTTCATTCCGGTTGTAGGTTTTTTAATTAATGCCATATTAATCTCCTTCATATAACTTTTTAAGTTCCACAAGACATTCAACGGTCTTGCTCTCTCTAATTAAATCTATTGTATCCTGCTCATGAATTACCTTCTGAAACGCAAGAAACACCTGCATATCATAACAGTTAATATCCTCAATCATAATCTCCATAGCCGTATCCACATCAAAAGCTTTGCGGTATGGTCTGTCGGATATTAGTGCAGTGAAGGTATCCGCCACTCGCATAATTCTTGCACCAAAAGGGATGTCCTCACCCTTAAGATTCTCCGGATATCCTGAGCCATCATAATTCTCGTGATGGTACAGAACTGAATCCAACACAAAAGGTGACAAGTCATAATCTCGTAGTATATCATAACTTAACTTAGAATGCATCCTCATATATTTCATTTCTTCAACCTGAAATTTTTCCTTGGCTCTTCCATACAGATATCTGGAAAGCTGAAGCTTTCCTATGTCATGAACCAGACCTGAAAGGGCAAGCTCATAGCACACATCCTCTGAAAGGCCCATTTCCTGGGCAATTAAGTAGGTCAAATTGCTGACGCATATTCCATGTTTTAAATTGTCCTCTGCATCTGTGATGAGAGTTTTTTGAAACTTATCTAAGTTCATTTTCTCCATGAAAAAAAGTCCGCTTCCTTTCAATCATCTCGTCAACTCGTTCAATATAGTTGGTTACATCCTTAACATTCTCAATTCGCTCCACTCTGTTTTCATCCGGGAAAACAATTTTGGACTGGGAATTAGCTCCCGCTGCAAAAATCGACTGTTTCTCTTCCATAATGAGAATATTGTAAATTCCGGCTTTACCCGGCTTAGAATATCCCACATTCTCCAGATTGCCCGCCATATTTTTCTGACGGTACAGATAGTACGGCTCAAGCCCGTGCCCTACCGCAAAATCATAGGTCATATCCATAATTTCATCTGTATTCTCAATATGGCAATCCGCATATTGGTCTCTGAACATATTAAGAGCTGCCGCTCTTTTAATTGCCAGAGAATGAACCGTAAGGCTGTCCGGGTCAAGCTTTGCCACTTCTTCAAGTGTATATTTAACGTCATCCCTTGTCTCACCCGGAAGTCCTACAATTAAATCCATATTAATATTTTCAAAACCACAATCTCTTGCCAGCCAAAAAGCTCTGCAAACATCCTCCACCGTATGACGTCTTCCGATAAAATCCAGTGTCCTCTGATTCATAGTCTGTGGATTAACAGAAATTCTGTCTATTCCAAATCGTCTGATAACCTGTAATTTGTCCCTGTCAATACTGTCCGGCCTTCCGGCTTCAACTGTAAATTCCTTAGCATGTTCCACATCAAAATGTTCAAAAAGATAATCAAACAACCTTTCAAACTGATGTGGTAAAAGTGTTGTAGGAGTTCCTCCACCTATGTATATACTGTCTGGTTTTTTATTTTTAAGCAAATTGCTTAAATAAGACAACTCCTTAAACAAAGCCTCCAAATAATCGTCCACTTTATTCTTCCACATAGAAATTGGATAGGATGTAAATGAACAATACAGACATGTGGTTGGACAAAAAGGAATACCAATGTATAAGCTGTATCCATTTTTGTAATCAAGTTTCTTAAGAAGCTTGTGTTCGTTTTTGGCAACTGCAAGTCCTAATCGGGATTTGTTGTCGCAAACCAGATATTCTGATTTAAAATGCGAAATTACATCCTCATCCTCCATACCTTGTTCAACAAGCGCCAGAGGAATTTTAATAGGTCTGATACCGGTAAGGGTACCCCAAGGAAGTTCTTTGCCTGTAAGCTTAGAATACACTTCATAAAGTTCTCTCTTAAGAAGATTTCTTATACTTCCCTGAACATTATTTTCACATATAACATCTATGTCGTATTGATTGTCCCCGTCTATAACACTGCCTGTAATATGAGGGCCTTCAACATGAATCAACACCTGCATAATACATTCCGGAGTATGCTCGATTACTATTTTGACCCCGGGATAAAAAGCCCCCGTCATTACCCTGACATCATTCTCATAGTCATGGGTATTAATGCTCATATATATCATAATAATTACCGCTTTTCTCTATTCATGCACAAATGGGTTGTGAACCTTCTCATATCCGATAGTTGTGTCGTCTCCATGTCCCGGATATACCTTGGTCTCATCCGGCAGAACATAAAGCCCCTTCTGGATACCAAGAACCAGTGCTCTTCCACTTCCACCCGGAAAATCGCTTCGTCCTACTGAACCGGCAAACAAAGTATCACCTGAAAACACTACATTATCATCAACAAAATAGTAGCACATACCGCCAACAGTGTGTCCCGGCACCTCAATTGCCCGTATATTCATTCCAGCGAGAGTAAACTCTTCTCCATCATTAAGATACACATCCGCTTCCAAACTTATAAACTGTCCTAAAAATGAACTGGTAAGATTCAGATTAGGAGTGGCAAGTACTTCTTTTTCATTAATTCCTATATATGCCGGAACCTTGTACTTATTTCTTACTTCATCTAACGCAAATACGTGGTCAAAATGTCCGTGGGTTATAAGAATAGCTACCACCTTAAAACCATACTGATTAACCCTGTCAAAAATCCTTTCCTGGTCTCCCGCTGGGTCAATAATTATACCTTCATTATTCTCTTCATTCCATACAAAATATGTGTTGGTTGCACACATTCCGATAATCGCATTTCTAATCTGCATACACAATCTTCCTTTAGCCCGTTGTTCTTTCTATGTCTATAACACCCGGAACAGCCTTCAACTTACCAATAAGCTCATTTAACTGCTCAATACCTGAAATCTCAAAACCGATATCAATTGTGGCAGTTCCCTGCTTGCTGGTTCTGCAGTTAAGGCTCTTCATCTCGATTTTACGCTCAGTAATAACCTTGGAAATGTCCACAATAAGACCTGTTCTGTTATTGGCAAAAATCTTAATGTCAGCGTTATATTTTTCCCCTTCCTTCTGGAAATCAATCTGCTGCCATTCCGCTTCAATAAGTCGCACCTTATCGTACTCAGCCACGTTAAGCACATTGACACAGTCTGTACGATGAATGGAAATACCTCTTCCTCTTGTAACAAAACCAACTATCTCATCACCTGGAACAGGACTACAGCACTTAGAAAATCTAACTGCCACATCATCAATTCCCTTAACGATAATTCCACCCTTAAGACCCATATTTCTACTCCTTGGTCTGTCAGTGGCAGTTTCATTAAGCACGTCTTCATCAGTGATATTTGCCTTATTCTTCTTTTCAAATTCCTCAACAAGCTTATTGACAATCTGACCTTCTTTAAGTCCACCATGCCCGATTGCCGCCAATACCGCCTCCCATTCCTGGAAGTTGTATTTCTTCATAACTTTATCCATAAATTCCGACTTCATAATATCGCTGAGAACTATGGATTTACCCTTACAATATGAAGTAATTAATTCTTTACCTCTGCTAATATTGTCTTCCTTAAGTTCAGCCTTGAACCATGCATTAATCTTATTTCTGGCCTGTGGACTTTTGACAATATTAAGCCAGTCCCTGCTTGGACCTTTTGAATTCTGTGAAGTAATAATATCTATTCTGTCACCATTTCTAATCTGATAATCAATGTTTACCAGTTTGCCGTTAACTCTGGCGCCAACCATCTTGTTACCTACTGCAGTATGAATGCAATATGCAAAATCAATCGGTGTTGAGCCTGCCGGAAGATTCTTAACATCTCCCTGTGGGGTAAAACAATATACATTGTCAGAGAACAAATCCAAATCGCTCTTAATAAGACTTAAAAACTCCTTATTATCCGACATATCTCTCTGCCACTCAAGAATCTGTCTGAGCCATGCAAGCTTAGCCTCTTCATTATTATTACCCTTGGTTCCGTCAATATTTTCCTTATATTTCCAATGGGCAGCAATACCATATTCAGCCGTTCTATGCATCTCATAGGTACGAATCTGAATTTCAAATGGCTCACCATTGCCCGGCGCAATCAAGGTTGTATGCAGAGACTGATACATATTTGGCTTAGGCATGGCAATATAATCCTTAAATCTGCCCGGAATAGGCTTGTACATCTCATGAATCACACCAAGTGCCGCATAGCAGTCCTTAACATTTTCAACAATAATTCTTACTGCAAACAAATCATATATCTGGTCAAGGGTCTTGTCCTGATTAATCATTTTCTTATATATACTGAAAAAATGCTTAACACGTCCTGATATCTCGCACTTAATTCCTGCATTATCTATATGCTGCTTAACCTCAGCAACAGTCTCTTTAACAAAGGATTCCCTTGCCTCCTTGCTAAGCTTAAGCTGTCTCTCTAAATCCCTGTACACCTCCGGCTGAAGGAATTTAAGGGATAAATCATCTAATTCTACTTTAATTTTGGAAATACCAAGTCTCTGGGCAATTGGTGAATAGATTTCCATTGTCTCTCGGGATTTTTCAATCTGTTTCTCCGGAGTCTGGTACTGCATAGTACGCATATTATGAAGTCTGTCCGCAAGCTTAATAAGAATAACTCGGATATCCTTAGCCATAGCAAGGAACATCTTACGAAGATTCTCAGCCTGCACCTCAATCTTATCATGCTCATAATTCAACTGGGTCAGTTTGGTAACGCCTTCTACAAGAAGCGCTACTTCCTCCCCAAACAAAGCAATAACTTCTTCTCTGCTAACTTCTGTATCCTCAATTACATCATGAAGAAGCCCTGCAATAATAGTCTCCTTATCAAGCTCTAACTGAGCAAGAATTATTGCAACGCATAACGGATGAATGATATATGGCTCTCCTGACTTCCTCTTCTGATACTGATGTGCATTAAAAGCCATCTCATATGCTTTTTCAATTAAGGAAAGGTCCGTTGACGGATGATAATTCAGTATGCTTTTCTTAAGTTCAGCATACAAAACCTCAGGGTCATTAGAATCCGGTGGTATCAATGGTGTTCCTGCTGTTCTTTTTTTCATCATAAGGTCCTCCTCGGGCAGACTTGTACCCTCGTGTAAAATTCAAGAATATTAATATTACTATTTTATAGCTTTAGGTTCAAAAAATCAACTATTTCTATTTTCTGCATAGCTCCTTCAAAAATATTTGAACTATTTTTCTCATTTTCACCAACAGTGAAATTATATTTATTACACTATCGGTGAAAACTAACTAATGATTAAATAAATTATCACTAGAGGACTTTGACTATGGTTAACATGGGTTTGCGAATGCGAAAATTGCGTGAACAGAAAAATCTGACACAAATTCAACTCGCTGCACTTTTTGGACTACGTTCCAGTACAATCTGCTCATACGAAGCAGGTACCAGAACTCCGTCCTACGAAATATTAATAAAATATGCCGCACATTTTCACACCACTACGGATTATATAATCTATGGTTCCGACAAAGAATTTATCGATATATCCGATTTAGAAAGTGACGAAATTAAAGCTATAGAAAATCTTATAGAAGAGTACAGGAATTCAGATTCCAAAAAGAAATCCAATGAAACAAAAAATCAGGAGAACACATAACCATACGTATTCTCCTGATTTTCTATTTACCCGGATATTTAATTACAGATTCTAAATCATATCCCTTTAAGTGCTCTCTTCCGTTAAGCCCCATAAGCTCCATAAGTACAACGATACGTTCCACTTTACCACCTAAGTGCTCCACCATATTGCAGATTGCCTTAAGAGTTCCTCCCGTTGCCATTAAATCATCCACAATAACAACCTTCTGCCCCGGTTTAATGGAATCCTTATGCATTTCAACAACTGCTGTTCCGTATTCCAATGCGTATTCCTCTTCTATGGTTTCGCATGGCAGTTTGCCCTTCTTGCGAACCGGAACAAAGGATTTATGGTTCTTATATGCGATAGGAACTCCAAAAACAAAACCTCTGGACTCAGGACCTGCCACCACATCAAAATCCACATCCTTTAGTAATTCATCCATGCTGTCAATTGCCAAAGAAAGTCCGTCCGCATCTTGAATTACACTCGTAACATCACGAAACATAATTCCCGGCTCCGGAAAATCCGGAATTGTTCTAACATACTCCTCAATTTTCTTCATATACATGTCCTCCTAAGCTTCTATTTTGTATCCTGTTATATTAATCTGTAGTTTCCTATTGCCCCGAAACTCGTTAATTTCAGGATAATAAGTGCAGGAAATCTTTTTATTACCGGCATATGCCGTTTTTAATTCCCCTGCTTCAAAAAAGCCTACTGCTTCAATTACAAAGCCCCTGCTATTTTCCAGATACATCCTGGTAAAATTATTATTTTTGCCAAGCGTCTGTATCTGACGGATTGTAAGATTTTTATCTGCAAAAACAGGTTTTTCATTACCTTTGCCAAACGGTGCCAGACATTCCAAATCACTAATAAGCCCGGGCGAAATATAATCCACCGGCATAGGCACATCAATCCACACCTTACGAACCAAATCGCCCTCTGTCATTCCATGATTTTCATTAAGTGCCTTTCTAAGAGGTTCAATATTATGTTCATCAAGAGAAAGACCTGCTGCCATAGGGTGACCGCCAAACTTGGTAAGAAGCCCCTTAACTTCCATAAGTTTTTCAAAAATATTATAGCCTTCAATAGACCTCGCTGAGCCTTTGACTCCTTCACTGCCTCTGGTCAGAACAATTGTGGGACGATAAAAGGTTTCTTTAATCCTTCCCGCAACAATTCCGGCTATACTTTCGTGACATTCCGGAAGATATACTACCAGAACTTTATCATCTATAAGCGAAGATTCACTTACGATTTTAACTGCTTCATTGGTTGCTTTTATGGTAAGGTTTTTACGTTCGTCGTTAAGCGACTTAAGTTCCCCGGCATATTTTTCCGCCACTTCTCTATTATCAGCAAGAAAAAGCTTAATAGCCTTCTTGGCAGTATCAAGTCTTCCACTGGCATTAAGACATGGACCCAAAATAAAACCAATGTGATATGCCGAAATAGAAGCCCCGATTATCTCCGTTACCCTTAAAAGTGCCATCAGTCCCTGATTATTGGTGTTTTGAATTCTTCTAAGTCCTTCTTTTACGAGAATTCTATTCTCGTCCTGCAAATCCACAATATCGCCAACTGTGGCAATTGCCGCAAATTCAATGAATTCATCTGCCCGAGAAGCCTCCATTCCAAAGCTTTCATACAATGCACAGATAAATTTATACGCCACGCCAGCCCCACAAAGCATTTTAAATGGATAATTACAATCCTCCTGTTTAGGATTAATGACAGCATCCGCAGCCGGTACAAGGAAATTCTTCTTCCCATTATTTTCTTCATATTGAACGTCGTGATGGTCAGTAACAATCACTGTCATACCAAGACTTTTGGCATACTCAATCTGGGAAACTGCTGCAATTCCGTTATCGCAGGTTATAATTACTTCCACCCCGTCTTTATGAGCATTATCAATAAGTTTTTTATTAATTCCGTATCCATCAATTACTCTGTCCGGCACTTCGTAATCCACAAGTGCATTAAGGTTTTTCATCCCTTTGTACAAGATGTATATGGAGCATATTCCGTCTATATCGTAATCACCGATTATACGGATTTTACTTTTATTATTAATTGCTTTATTAATAAGTTCAACTCCACAATCCATATCCTTCATCATATGGGGAGAGTACAAATCTTTAATTGTGCCATTAAGATATTTATCAACACTAGCCTCACCAACAACATCTCTGTTACGTATTATTCTCGTAACAACCGGATCAAGCGAAAAGACTTTACTTAATGCTTCAAAATCAGCTTTCTTAGAATGAACCCGCCATTCTTCCATAGTATGCCTCCTAAGTTATTCCTCGAGTGTTTTCATCATTCTCTTAATGGATGCTTTTTTCATTACATACCATAAAGCTCCGGAAATACATACAGAAGAATATCCTCCCGCAACTATTCCCACCATTATAGGTGCTGCAAATTCTCTGATTGAATCAACACCAACCACAAACAGTGCAAATATTGTGATAAATGTGGTAAGCGATGTATTAATACTTCTGCTGAGTGTAACAGTAATACTGTTGTTAACCACATCCGAAAGGGTAGCATGCTGCATACTCTCCATATTCATATTCTCTCTTATTCTGTCAAAAATAACTATCGTAGCATTAATTGAGTATCCAAGAATTGTAAGCAGACAGGCAATAAAGGTATTACCAACATCAGTTCTTGATATAGCATAATACACAACAACAATTGCTATATCATGAACAAGAGCAATAATTGCACTTCCTGCAAATTTAATATCCTTAAATCTGATAAGAATATATATTAGCATCAAAACTGTTGCTACACTAACAGCAACAATCGCATCTCTTCTCATCTCTTTACTTACTGTAGCACTGATATTTTGTGAGCTTACAACACTATTATCCGATGTATCCAGCCCAAATTCCTGTTCAAGTGCCTGATTAAGTGCAGTTCTCTGCTCCAAATCTAACATCTGTGTTTTGAAAACAACTGTGTTGCTGTTTTTAACTTTTTGCTGCTGCACTGTTGTAACACCGGTGGTTTCTTTAATAATTGGAATAATCTGTTCATCCACCTCACTTAAAGAATACTCTTCATTAAATGTTACACTGGTAACAGTTCCGCCCGAAAAATCCAAATCCAGGTTAAATGCACCTTTGCCCGTTGCACCGTTAACCACCATAAACACAACACCAATGGCAATTACCGTGCCGGAAATTCCAAAAAACATTTTTCTCTTAGATAAGAAATCAATGCTGGCTCTACTTTTGGCAACTCCATACATACCTTTTTTGTTAAGACCAAAATGATACATAAGAAGTAAAACCCATCTTGAAATAAGCAATGAGGATATCATTGATAAAACAATACCCATACCAAGGGTAACTGCAAATCCTTTTACCGGACCGGTTCCCAATATTCCAAGCACGATTGCTGCAATAAGTGTGGTAACATTACCATCTATAATGGCTGAAAGAGCCTTGGAATAGCCATTCTTAATAGCTTCTCTTACCTCTGCACCTTCTGCCAGTTCTTCCTTTATTCTTGAGAAAATAATAACGTTGGCATCCACTGCCATTCCAATTGAAAGCACAATACCTGCAATACCCGGAAGGGTCAATGTAAGGTTATATACATTCATAATAATTAACATAAGCCCGGTATATGCCACAAGTGCAATATTAGCTGCCAAGCCCGGAACTCTGTATACGACAATCATAAAGATAAACAGTACGACAAAACCAATTGCAGCACCGATTAAGCTTGTACCAATTGCTTCCTCTCCAAGCGTTGCACCTACCACCTGTGAAGAAATCTCCTCAAGCTCCACAGGAAGTGCTCCGATTCTAATGTTAGAAGCAAGTGTTTTGGCTTCTTCGATATCATCCATACCGGTAATTACTCCACTGCCACCGGTTATGGCTGTTGATACCATAGGAACACTGATAAATTCTCCATTATAATATATTCCAATACTCCATCCTTCACTCTTAGCCAGTGTAGTAGCGTCAGCAAACTGTGCAGTTCCGCTTTCATTAAGAACAAATTCTACTACAGGCTCTCTGGCTCCGGTCTGGGTAGTCTGATACCCTGCATCAGCATCTTTAACATCAACACCTGTAATTACCACACAGCCATCTGCTTCTATTTCTTCAAGGCTTCTGGCAAGCTCATATCTGCCCGCATCTGAATTATATTTATAATTGACAGTTTTACCATCCTCTGTATACTGCAAAATAAAATAAATTGCTCCCGGTTTACCAAGCTCCTCAAGGACGCTTGTCGCATCCTCCACACCCGGAATTTCAATTGTTACTCTGTTGTCACCTTCAGCATATACCTGAGCACCATCGTAATCTTCAACTCGCTGCTGCATCTTGTATACAACATCTGACAATTCCTGAGCCGTCACATCTCCAACTGTCTGATAGGTAATACTCACACCACCTGCCAAATCGAGACCCAATTTAATATTGGAAGCACTGCCTTTTCCGTTGGTTCCGGGAAATCCAAACAACGCGGTATATCCAATTAACCCTATACCTCCTACAAGTAATATTAATGCCAATATCTTTTTCCAAATTTTCATAATACTTCTCCTTCGCACAAATCTTACTCATTATATCACATTTAACTTTTTATGAAAAGTATAGCATCTCTTTACATTAGTTTGCCACAGAAAAAAAATCGCCGCAAGCTTACGCTCACAGCGATTATATAAATTCTTTCTGTAATTATCTCATTGGAAGTTCAAGCTCCCTGCCTATGTACACTGCCTTAGAGTCAGAACGATGTCCCACCTCATTAGTAACAGCTATCGGAAGATTCTTATTGCCACAAATTTCCTTAAGCATATCTGCAGCTGTAGTGATTCCTTCCTTCTCCATTTCCAGAAAAGTTCCTAACAAGACACCCTCAACCTCTTTAAACACGCCCATCTGAGCCAGCTGTGTAAAATAACTTCTAACCTTGACAGCATTACCGCTTCGGCTTTCCAAGAGAAGTATCTTATGCTTAAGAGACGGCATATATTCTGTACCTGCAAGTTTCAAAAAGCACCTTGCGTTTCCACCCACGACAACGCCCTTCATTCGCTCGCCCTGAACAAATTCACAATCAATATTCCACAAATCATCCTCGCCACTCATAACGGTCATAACAAAATCTGCCATCTGTCGCTCTCTATACTCAAAAATAAGATTGCGCACATCATACAGACAACCCACCTTATCAGTTTTGGCATATATAGCATTAATTATTGTAGTCAAATCACTATAGCCATGAAAAATCTTATCGCTATCCTTAATCACATCAAAATCCAGATATGGCAATAATTCATTAGCCGCATCGCCACCGGAAACATCAAAAATAGCCTTAATATCCGGATTGGCAAAAAGCGCATTAAGCTGTTCTGCCTTTTCTACAGCGGAATGCTCACCATATATGTAACTACAATCTGCCATTGTAAGACCAACATCATATAAAGAATAGTCCAATTCCTTAATGGTCTCCTCATACTCCTTTGATAGTGCATTGGAACAGGCTGTTATGCCCACCGTGTCTCCTTTATCCAACATAGATTTAAATTATCCTCCATAAAATATAGCACTATTGTAGCATTGTTTGAGAAAACTTTCAAGAAAATAAAAAAACACCCAATACAGAGTGCTTAATTTAGTGCAGTCGGCGGGACTTGAACCCGCACCCAAGCAATATGGACTAGATCCTTAGTCTAGCGCGTATGCCAATTCCGCCACGACTGCGTTTAAGGATGATGCCCGAGGCATCGAGAAAAAAATATGTTTAGTTTAAAAGTGCAGTCGGCGGGACTTGAACCCGCACCCAAGCAATATGGACTAGATCCTTAG
>CAZNUK010000056.1:9814-15405 GCA_964576255.1 uncultured Butyrivibrio sp. | reverse complement strand
AATGTTAATGCAATATCCGTCATAATTAAACTGTAAAACAGAAGAAGTAACGGAAATACCTCTTTCTTTCTCAATTTCCATCCAGTCGGAAACGGCGTGCTTCGCTGTCTTTTTGCCCTTAACTGAGCCAGCAAGATTAATAGCACCACCATAAAGCAGAAATTTCTCTGTAAGAGTTGTTTTACCTGCATCGGGATGGGAGATTATGGCAAAGGTTCTTCTTTTTTTGATTTCTTCATTTAAATTAGACATATTCTATCCTCGTATGTTTTATAGTTGGCATAATGCCCAAAATCTTGAAAAATTATAGCATTATCAAGGATTCTTTTCAATAATTTATTTACATTTTACAGGGTTTCGTTTTATAATTGAGGTAGGAGTATGGTTATTTTCAAGGAGTGGTATTATGGTTAACGGAATCGGTGCTTATGCACCAACATACTATAGTACATTTGAATATAGAGTTTCCGGTGAGACCGAGCCTACAGAACAGCAGCTTAAGGCTATGAAGCGTAGCGGCGCCATTGAGTGTCAGGAGTGCGCCAATCGTAAATATGTTGACGGTTCTAATGAGACAGATGTTTCTTTTAAGACGCCTGGACATATTTCGCCACAATCAAGTGCAGCGACGGTTATGGCTCACGAGCAGGAGCATGTATCCAATGCCTATGAAAGTGCCAATAATAATAACGGACAGGTATTAAGGGCGACGGTAACTCTTGACCATGCCATTTGCTCAGAGTGCGGAAGAAGCTACATATCAGGAGGAACTACGGGTACTACAATTAAGTATTCCGAGGATAATCCCTATGGTTCTAATGCCAAGGCTTTTGATGCTGCAAATGGAGCAGTGGGTGGTAACGTGGATATTGCACTCTGATAACAGGATAGGGAATGGCAGCTGGTATAATTTTTGCATTGCTATCAGCAATGTGTATTGTGTATTATTTTCTAATAGTTTCATACGCTGGAATAGGAACGTCATTTGCACCTGCGTGGTTGGTGGCGTTCGTTATTTTTGCGGTTATTTCCATATTTAGCTTTTTGCATTTCAAAAAAGTTGTCAACATCCCTGTTTTAATAAGAAGGGGTGTAATTGTTTTTGTGATTTTGTGCTTTGGACTATTATTTACTATTGAAGGTTTTATTATTTCGGGTATGACTGCAAAGCCTGACCCAAATCTGGATTATATTATTGTTATGGGAGCACAGGTTCGTGGGAATGCTCCAAGCAAATCTCTGCTTAGAAGAATTGAGGTGGCTTCAGATTATCTTATGAATAATCCTAATACCATAGCAATTGTGTCAGGTGGACAAGGGGATGGTGAGAATCTTACAGAAGCACAGTGTATGTATAATTATCTTGTGCAGTATGGTATTTCTCCTGAGCGAATCATTATGGAGGATAAGGCTACAAGCACTGAAGAAAATATTGAATTCTCTATGGAGATTATCAAAGAGTTGTCACAAGAGGATTGTACTATTGGCATAGTTACCAATAATTTTCATGTGTACAGAACAATTCAGGTATGCAAGGTAAAAGGCTATGAAGTTAGTGGATTGCCTGCCGAATCGGATGAGATATTATTTATTAACTATATGATAAGAGAAGCCTTTGCGGTTTTTCAATATAAATTAAGAGGTTACATATGATTAAAAGACATAAGGTTTTCTACTCTTTTTTTAGACCCTTAGTTATAGTTTTTGCATGGTTTAAGCTTGGCTACACTTATAAGAAGATGAAGAAACTTCCCGACAATTATATAGTATTGTGTAACCATGTGACGGATTATGACCCGGTGCTTGTGGGAGCGGCGTTCCCGAAACAGATGTATTTTCTACAACTCACGATTATTATGAATTGAAACCGAAGACTCCTGCTAATGCCAGAAAATTTTTATTATACTATGATGAATTTCATAGACAGAATACAAAGGAGATAGGATAGAGAATGGATTTTTCGGCAACAAACACAGGATTATGGAATCCTATAATATAGATGGGAATTATATACCATTAAGCCGGACTTGTTTAAAGCAGCAGGAGTTCTTCTTGCTATGGCTTACGGACAGGGTCCGGGGCAGGCCAATAATGTAGGTACAACCTATGAAACTCTTGGAATGGATGGCGGAAGAAGCTTTGGATTATCCCTTGCAGCAGTGGGTTATCTGGTTGCATGTGTAGTTGGTGTAATCTACCTCAACATCCTTAATAGTAAGAAAAAATTGTAAGAGTGTATGATAAGGAGGAAGTGTCCGGCTCAGTAACAGTGGATACCTTCCAGGACCAAAATGAGGTTCCTGTATCAGAATAATTATCTTCTGAGCCGAATTTCAGGTCTTGCGTTTGATTTTATGATTGTTGCAGGAATTGCAAGTATTAATATTGAGGATTTGTCCGGTAACTGGATTCCATTCATACTTATGTCAGTGCTTGGTGGCGTGGTAACTTTTGTATATCTTAAAATAATGTGTAACAAGCTATACAAGGGATATGAGTATGAGGGCTTTTTCTCAATGTTTGGTATGCTTACAGGAACTCTTAGTTCCGGCGTGTTGTTGTTAAGAGAGGTTGAACCTGAGCTTAAGACCCCGGCTTCCAATAATCTTATCCTCGGTAGCTCTTTCGGTATCGGATTTGGGCTTCCGGTGCTGCTGCTGGTTAATTTTGCCGGCAAAGGCGTGATTCAAGTATGGATAACATTGGGTATTGTAGTAGTGTATATGGCGTTGTTGTTGCTGATAATGCTTAAGACCGGCAAGAAGAAAAAAGATGACAAATAAAAGATTAAAACAAATCAAAGTTTTGTTGCAAAATATAAATTGATTTGTTATAATTTCAATATCTGATAAATGATATTTTAACACGTTGAAGAGACGAGTAGCATTGTGATAAGGTTCAGAGAGAGATTGGTTGGTGTGAAATCTCCCGGACATAATGTGAAGACTAACTCTGAGTGGCCCCAATCCGGCCCGGTGATTCCGTTATAATCGTAACGAGGCTCTATTCCTAATTGGAATGAGTGAACTTGGGTGGAACCGCGATATTATTGCCCCTTGCTTATGCAAGGGGTTTTTTGTCACTTGTTGCGCACAAAAAGTATTAAGGATTATTTTGTGTAAATAATCCCATAATAATATCAGACAACCCAAAATAAATGTAATGGATTTGCGAAGCAAATCGATTACCTGCACCGCCCTAATGCGAAGCATTTAAAAATGGCAGTGCTCCTAATATAAATTAATGGAGGTATGAATTATGAATTTAACAACTAAAGGACAGTCCATCGTGGAATTATTGGATGAAGAAACTACCAAGAGCAATAAGGAGCTTTTAATTGCTGCAGGAGTGTGTACTCTTGTAGGAATCGGAATCGGAATTTTTATCGGTAGAGCAGCTACCAGCAAGAACACTATTAAGAAATATAACAAGTGCTACACCTATGATTTCGGCGAGGAACCGGAAGAGGAAAAAAATTGAAAGGATAATACGCAATGAAGATAACATTAAAAGATGGTTCAGTTAAGGAATATCAGTCAGCTATGTCTGTATTTGATATTGCTATGGATATTAGTGAGGGGCTTGCAAGGGCAGCATGTGCCGGAGAAGTTGATGGAGCAGTGGTTGACCTTAGAACAGTAGTTGATAAAGATTGCACCCTTAATATCCTTACTTTTAACGACGATGAGGGTAAGAAGGCTTACAGACATACTGCATCTCATGTACTTGCAGAGGCGGTTAAGAGACTTTATCCTGAGGCTAAGCTTACAATCGGACCATCCATTGATAACGGATTTTACTATGATTTTGATTGTCAGTCTTTTGATAGAGCAGCTCTTGATGCTATTGAAGCTGAGATGAAGAAGATTATCAAAGAAGGCAGAAAGCTTGAGAAATTTGAGCTTCCTAGAGCTGAGGCTATTAAGTTTATGGAGGACAGGGGTGAGCCATACAAGGTTGAGCTTATTAATGATCTTCCGGAGGATGCTGTTATTTCCTTCTACAGACAGGGAGAAGGAGAGGATGCGTTTGTTGATTTGTGCGCAGGTCCTCATCTTATGAATGCCAAATATATCAAAGCAATTAAGCTTATTTCTTCTTCAGGCGCATACTGGAGAGGCAGTGAGAAAAACAAAATGCTTACGCGTGTATATGGTACTGCTTTTTCTAAAAAAGAAGACCTTCAGGCATATTTAGAGCATCTTGAGGATATCAAGAGACGTGACCATAACAAATTAGGTCGTGAAATGGAATTGTTTACAACTGTAGATGTAATTGGACAGGGACTTCCACTTCTTATGCCTAAGGGCGAGAGAATGATTCGTACAATGCAAAGATGGATTGAGGACGAGGAAGAGCGTCGCGGTTATGTAAGAACTAAGACTCCTCTTATGGCTAAGAGTGATTTGTATAAGATTTCAGGACATTGGGATCATTACAAAGACGGTATGTTTGTACTTGGAGATGAGGATAAGGATAAGGAAGTATTTGCACTTCGTCCTATGACATGCCCATTCCAGTATTATGTGTACAAAGCAAGCCAGAAGAGCTACAGAGACCTTCCAATCAGATATGGTGAGACCTCAACTCTCTTCCGTAACGAGGATTCAGGAGAGATGCATGGACTTACCCGTGTACGTCAGTTTACAATCTCAGAAGGACACCTTATTGTAAGACCTGACCAGATGGTTAAGGAGTTCAAGGATTGTATCGCTCTTGCAAAATATTGTCTCCAGACATTGGGTGTTGAAGAGGATGTAACATATCACCTTTCAAAATGGGACCCTGATAACAAGGAAAAATATATTGGTGACCCTGAGGTTTGGGAGCAGACAGAACAGGATATCCGTAACATACTTACTGAGCTTGACATTCCATTTTCAGAGGATGTGGGCGAGGCTGCTTTCTACGGACCTAAGGTTGATATTAATGCCAGAAATGTATACGGCAAAGAGGACACTATGATTACTATTCAGTGGGATGCCCTTCTTGCAGAGCAGTTCGATATGTATTACATCGACGAAAATGGTGATAAGAAGAGACCATATATTATTCACAGAACAAGTATGGGCTGTTATGAAAGAACACTTGCATGGCTTATTGAAAAATATGCCGGAATGTTCCCAACATGGCTTTGTCCTGAACAGGTCAGAGTTCTTCCAATTTCTGAGAAGTATGCAGATTATGCAGAGACTGTTAAAGCAGAGCTTGTTAATAATGGTTTATATGCCGAAATGGATAACCGTTCAGAGAAGATTGGATACAAGATTCGTGAAGCAAGACTTGCCAGAGTTCCATACATCCTCGTAGTAGGTGAAAAAGAACAGGAAGCAGGACTTGTATCAGTAAGAAGTAGATATATGGGTGACGAAGGACAGAAACCTTTGCAGACATTTATTAATGAAATTTGTGAAGAGATTCGCACTAAGACAATCCGTAAAATCGAAGTGGAAGAGAAATAAAACAAGTTATCACCGGATTTGGCTAGTTATAGTCAAATTCGGTGGTTTTTTGTTGGGAGGGCATCGTGGGGGGAGAGGGGGGAGGCGGGGCAAGCCTACTAAAATTTGAAAAATAAGATTAGGAGGGGC
>CAZNUK010000056.1:0-9714 GCA_964576255.1 uncultured Butyrivibrio sp. | reverse complement strand
GACCCGGTGCTGTACTAGCCCCACACAAGTACTAAAAAGCAAGCTGGGAGGGGCGACCCGGTGCTGTACTAGCCCCACACAAGTACTAAAAAGCAAGCTGGGAGGGGCGGTCCTGCGCTATGCTAACCCCACGCAAGTGCTAAAAAGCAAGCTGGGAGGGGCGCTTAGCAATAACACCTAAAATTCAAGAAAAATATTATTGTGAGTTGTCTTATTTTTGCCATATTTTAACGGCTGTAGTGATGCATTTTTCCTTGCAAAAGTGCATATAATGGAGTATACTAAATACAAGGTATTTAGTTTATAAATGCTTCCTGGAATGTTCGATAATTCCTATATGTTTTGAACCTACATTGAATTAAAGGGATTCTTATATTTATAAGTTAATGTCAAGCCTCCGCAGAGTGGAAGACAGCGGCTTATGTGCGGATGCCCACCTAGCTTAGCTAGGAGTCAAAATAATAGGAACCGGCATTTTGGGGGCATTTTTTGTTTTATAGAAAAGACTTTATCACACTAATGTGTGAAAGCCTTTCCTATAAAGCAAAATGCTCCGCTTTGGATACGCATTCGCGCGTGCATGGAAACTATGGTTTATGATTTTGAGAAAAATAGTATTATTCCATTAGATTTAATTGGTCAATATGTCTTAGCGGATGATTGTGTTATTATTTCGGCGGATGATGGACTATATAGTTATAAGTTGGGTGATTCTTCTTATGAATATTTAATTAAATCAGACGATAAGCATTGTGCGCTTCTTCCAAGTGATATTGATGGCAAATTATTAACACAATGGTACATTCCGGGGCAGTATAATGATTATCCGTGGCTTGAAAATGAGGTAACAATCCTTCAAATCTCAATTGATAGTATAAAAAATTAGTTAAAACCTATTGACAATCAGGTCTAAAAGATATAGACTACATATAAAGTGGTCTACTTCTTTTAGACCTATATATTTTTGGAGGGATTTTATGATTAAAAAATTAAGTGATGCGGAATATCGTTTTATGGAAGAGATATGGCAGTTGGAGCCTGTGAAATCTTCTGATTTAGTCAAGCTATGTCAGGAAAAATTTGGTTGGAAAAAATCAACCACCTACACGGTAATTAAGAATTTAATTAACAAAGAAGTATTGGTAAATGAAAATACATATGTGAGAAGTCTGGCTACGAAGGAGGATATTGCCAAAGCGGCTGGGGATGAATTTGTGGACAAGACTTTTAATGGGAATGTGTTGGATATGTTTGCTGCATTTTTGCAGGATAGAAAACTAACAAAAGAAGAATTTCTTAAATTGGAGAAAATGATTAACGACGCGTACCAAAAATAACAGAAGGAGGGGAAGGTTAAATGAACGGAATAATAGAGAATTTTTTGATTGTAGGAGCTCAGGCTACGATTTTAATAGTTGTTGCAATAATATTTCGAAGAATTTTGAAAAAGAGTTCCAAGGTGTTTGTGTATGGTATGTGGCTTTTGATTTTACTTCGATTATGCATTCCGATTACAACGGATAGCAGGTTGGGGTTAATAGACAGACAGAAGGAAGTGCCTGTGGCAGAAAGCGCAGATATGGGTGTTAATGAGAATGCTTATTGGCAGGATAGATACGAAGGCATTAATTGGGATAATCTGACAGCAGGTACAGCACAAAAAGAGCCTGTTAGTCTGAATGCGCAGCTGGAGGCGTTGGAGCAGTCCGAGCAGAAAGAGCCGGTGAAGGAAGTTAAGCCGGTAATTGAGCTTACAAAAGAAGATGTAGTAATTGCCGTATGGATTCTTGGAATGGTAGTGCTAATCACAGCTTCTGTTGTACAGCTTGTGAGACTTACCAGAAAAACTGCTTTTGCAATTAATACAGAGGATAATGTGTGGGAGACAGATAGTATTAGTACGGCATTTGTTATGGGGTTTGCAAGAACCAGAATTTATCTGCCAACAGGACTTTCAATAAAAGAACGTGAATACATTTTAAGTCATGAAAAAACACATATAAAGCATAAGGACCATATAGTCAGAATTTTGATGCTTTTGGTAAATATTGTGTATTGGTGGAATCCTTTTGTATGGTTGGCTATTTGGCTGATGAAAAAGGATATGGAAATGCTTTGTGATGAAGCAGTGGTCAGAGGATTAGAACATGCGGAAGTAAAGGAATATCTTAATGTGTTGTTAAGCAATTCTGCAAGAAACAGTGGGATTATTCCTGTAATGAGTTTTGGGGAGAATAATACAGAGATGAGAATTAAACATATCGTTAATTTGAAGAAAAGTGGAGCATATGCGTTGGTTGTAATTATTAGCTTTGGATTAATAAGTCTGGTGGGCTGTACAACCATAGCTAAGCATCAGCCGGTACAGGAGGATACGAAGGAGACTACAACTGAGAATTCAACTACTGAGGCTACAACAGAAGATGAGCCAACTACTGAAGCAATTACTGAGGATATAACGGAAGAAGAGACAATTACTGAAGCTACTACAGAGGAAGCTGTTACCGAAGAACCATCAACCAAAGAACCAACTACAGAAATTCAAGTTTCTGTTGATGAGTTGAATTTAATGCAACTTGCTGTTATGGGCAAAACAGATGTTTATGACACGGCAGATGGTAAGATGAAGAAGGTTATGGAACTGCCAAATTATTATGAGAACGCATCATTTCGTTACTGTGATTTGGATGGGGATGGAGTAAAAGAAGTTGTACTTGACTTTATAGAACTGTCCATTTTACATGAAAAAGATGGTGTAATATACAGATACGGCGATACACATAGACTAATGGCACCATTATATGAAGATGGAACCATGAACGGGTCTTCGGGAGCGAGCTATAATCAGCTCATTAGAATAAAAGAATTCACTGAGACAGAGAAGATTGAGGAAGTAATCTATTCTGCTATAGACGGCAAATTCTATAAAGAATACGAATATGAAGGAGAACAAATAGAACTTACAGAAGAAGAACTCGCTGCGATTAGAGAGCAATATAAGGAAGTGCCTTTATATGGTCACCAACTTACTTTAGATAATGTTGTTACAATTTTAGCGGATAGATAGTGTTTTTATTGCTGCAATTAGAAAAATCAGGGAGCTATTCCCTGATTTTTCCATTTTCTTTCATCCATCTTGCAATATATACAATTGGCGTATCCAGAAGACTTGTAAATATAAAAATAATATAGCTTGAAATCATTATTGAAATAAGAGTTTTGGCATCGTACCATCCTGCAAATGCAACCAAAGTAAAAATTATGGTGTTAACCAATTGAGAAACTAGTGTGGAGCCGTTATTACGAAGCCACAAAAATCTCTTTTTATCACCGGTTTTTTTGGTTGTGAAATCCCACCATTTGTGGTAAAGCCATACATCGAAACGTTGGGATATAACATAGCCTATGAAACTGGCAAGTAACATTCTCGGGGTTGTGGAAAAGATGGATTTGATATGCTCCATAGCCCAATCTGATTGAGCTGGGATATATAACAACCAGTATTGAGTAACAGCAAGCATAATTGCTGCTACAAACACCCCAAGCCATACTGTCTTGGCGGCACTTTTTTTGCCCTCGTTCTCGCTTAAAATATCTGTAATTAGATAGGTTGAAGCAAACATTACATTGCCAAGGGTCATTTCCATTCCAAAGGCTTTAACCAAAATAAGCACTTCAATGTTGGCAAGAACTGTGGCTACGCCGGTCATTATATACATTCCTGCTTTTCCAAAAAGTCTGTAGGCGAGAAGTACAATTCCGTAAATAAGAAGTACAGAGCCTATGAGAAGTAATTCGTTAATCATTGTTTGCCTCCTTACTGCCCACTCCAAAATCTGTGTTGTTTAATAAGATATCAACTCGGTCATTGCTTTGGTATAGTGGCATCACGTTTTTGATAAAACTTTGAATAACCTGATTATCAGGTGTGAGTTTGCTGTTCTCTACAAAAATATTAACACAAACTCGTTCAAAATATTCAAGACCTGTTTCGATGTCATTTATCATGCCTTCTGTGGTTTGGCCGGAAAGTCCAAACAAGAGACAGCATTCATCAAATTGTTCAGATATTTTAGCTGGATTAGCTTCAGATATTCCTTTTTTAAGGAAATTCTCACGAAAATCATAGTCAAAGCTTTCGACACCTGTTTTGATTTTTAAAGTAGTTCCAACTTGTTCAAAACGTTTGCGAAGTGCAGGTATTTGATTTCGATATAACCAATGACATTCAAAATGCAAAGTATGTATTTTTTTCTCCAAGCAGATTTTCTCTATCTTTGCAATTGTCTGTTCATCTAATTCAGTAAAACTTCCGGAATTAATTACTTCAAGATGACGATAAATACCGCTAACTTTATCAAGTATACTTCTGTTAAGAATGAAATTTTCTTCCAAATTATTGGAGCTATCAAGATGATAGTCGCAAAAAGTACATTTGCGCCAGCTACAGCCTCTTCCTCGGAGTAATACAATTTCTCTTGGGTTTTTATTCTCGATAATACTGTATCTAACCATAATAAATCCTTTCAGTAATAAAAAAGCGCCCACTATGGGCGCACTTATTGCGTTTTTAATAAGCCCATAGTTTTGTTTTAGGACAGGATGGTTTCGAACTGTCCGTTATTAACCACGTCATTATAGCACGACATTTTTATAAATTCAATTATATTATCAGAAGTTTTAGGTATTTTTTATACAAGCCTTTAATACACTTGAATAGGTGATGATATGAAACGAGTAAAACTGATTTCAATTGGTATTATAGTGCTTTTGGCAACGGTGGGGATTTGTGCTACCATACTTTTTTTGCCGGCAGAAAATAATAACTCCATTACTATTGGACTGGCATCTAAGATGCTGGCTCTTTTGGATGGGGATATGGATGCAATATGTGCCACCTCGGATTATTTTAAAACCAAGGAGTCTGTGTGGTATGAAAAATATATGAATTATATGTATGCCAATGATTTGTTAAAAATCTCAGATAACAAGGCAAATGCAAAAACGGCAAATAAGCAGTGGACTTATGGAGATTTTAAGCATTATTTTGAAATAAAAGAAATTGAAACCTCTCAAATTAAGGAAATAACAGGAATTGACTGCGATGAGTTTTCTGACGGGGATAAGGTGACCAAAACTGATTTTATGGAAATTTATGAATATCTGGTGGCAGCTTTCGGCGCACAAAATGGAGTGGAGGCGCAGAAATTTATTCTCTGTGGAACTCCGGCAAATATCGAAGGAGCAGGTAGCTGGGTGGCATACACCTCTGTTGGGAAAATGGGATTTGAAGGTCTTGCCATTGACAGATATATGGACAGCGAGGTTATGGCATATGTAAGGGATAATGAAATTATTTCCATTGTGCTTAAAATCACAGATGAGGTGACTTATCATAATGCATGGCTTGAAAAAGGGGAAAATAATACTCTGGTGGCATACATAGGCAGTGCCAAAAGGATTTTTTATGTAGATGAATTATCCAATAATTTTGAGAAAACCATAGGTGATATATCTCTTAATAATCAAAAGGTCACCGGAATTGTATTAAAGCCGGAAACCATTAACGGTAAGGTGCTTTTAATAGATGAAGATAAGGTGGAGATAGAGGGGTATGGTGAAATACTTCTATCTGATAATTTTAAAATATATAAAAACTACGGTGTGATTGAAGAACAGGCGGTAACGGATATTCTGGTAGGGTATGATCTGACGGATTTTGTAGTGGCTGATGGTAAAATATGTGCGGCAATTATTTCAAGGGATTTGCATGCAGATAATATTAGAGTAATGGTAATGAGCACAGGTTTTACATCGCTGTTTCATCAAAGGGTTTCCCTGACTGGAACAACGGATTTTACGGTGAGCTATGGTGATGTAACTGAAAGCTATACTGCAGGAACCGTTGTAGATATATATCCGGGATGTTCTTATCTAACGGGAGGCAGAATAACAATTGCCCCAAGTGCTTCCACGGGTAAAATAACACTCTTGTCTGTTAAAAAAGGGTACGGCAATCCAAGCTACGGTGGTAAAATCGAAATAGGTGAATATGAGGAAGGGCTGACAGTAATTAACGATATTCCACTGGAGGAATATTTGTATGCGGTAGTTCCGTCTGAAATGCCTTCGGAATTTGGTGTGGAAGCACTTAAGGTGCAGGCGGTGTGTGCCAGAAGCTATGCATACAAACAGCTTTTAGGCAACGCCTACAGTATGTACGGAGCTCATGTGGACGATAGTACTAATTTTCAGGTGTACAACAATTCTGCCACAAGTGAAGATGCCATACAGGCAGTGAGGGAGACCTATGGAATGGTGCTGGGATATAATGGAGCTCCCATAAGCACTTATTATTATTCTACCTCCTGTGGCGTATCGTCTGATATATCAATTTGGAACAGTAATGTGGACGGAATGCCTTTTTTAGTTAACAAAAGTATTGACAGTAGCGGTAAAAGTGTTGATTTATCCGATGAAAAGACTTTTACTGATTTTATTAAAAGTGAAGATGCGAAGGATTTTGATTATGGATTTCCATATTACAGATGGAATGTTACCATGAGCCTTGATGCTCTGTCCAACAGCATTAACACTTCTTTGTTTGCCAGATATTGCGCTTCTCCAAGTAAAATTCTGGTAAAACAAAATGATGGCTGGGTATCTAAGGAGGTAAGAAGTATCGGTAAACTGGAGAAAATTGAAGTGCTTAAAAGAACTGCATCCGGAGCGGTAGCAGAGGTTGTTTTTTATGGGAGTGAAAACACCGTGAAGGTAAGCGATGAATTGAGCCTTAGATATCTTCTAAATGTAGGAAGTGCAAGTATTAATCTTTTTAATGGAAATACGATAACCAGCAAAATGCTTCCAAGTGCATACTGTACTTTTGAGGAAGTCAAAGAAAACGATGTTATAACCGGCTATACCATATGGGGCGGGGGCTATGGACATGGAATCGGAATGAGCCAGAACGCTGTGTCCAACATGGTAAAATCCGGTATGACTTTTGATGAAATTCTTATGTTTTTCTATGAAGGCACAAGCCTGATGAACATGTATGATGATTAGTTAGTGGAAAGCTTTTGGTTAATGTGGTAATATTCTATATATTGGTTAATCTCTGCGCCTATAAGAAAGATATACATACAGATATATAGCCACAGAATAATCATAATTATTGAGGTAAGACCACCATACAACAGAGACAGTCTTTTGGATAGTCTGACATAAATGGAAAAAATATATGAAAATCCTGTCCAGCCAATAGCGGCAAATAATGCACCCGGAAGCTGGCGGCGGATTTGGGTGTGCCTGTAGGGAATTGCCACATACAGAAAAGTAAAAAATACAGTAAACAATCCAATAGAAACCAGACTTCTTATGGTCATTATTTTTTCGATAATATCTGCTAAAAGAGGCAGAAAGTGTTCAATCAGAGATAAAAGCTGGCTGCCAAGAATAAATGCCGCAATGCATATGATAATAATTATTATAAAAACAACAGTGTATAATATGCTGTAGAGACGCAAAAGGAAAAAACCACGATGCTCTCTTATATCAAATACGGAATTTAGTCCTTCAATAAGGGAAACAAAGCCTTTTCCCGCCGCCCATAGAAGGGAGATGATGGAAAATATAATAAAGCCCCTGTTGTCTATGGTGTAGAGCTGTCCAATCAGCGCTTCTATGGTGGACATTAAAGTAGGACTTGCGAAGGTATTTGCAAATTCCAAAAGTGTTTCCTCTGAAATGGCAGAATATCTAATCATAGTCATTAAAAGCATTAAAAATGGCATAAAACTTAAGAAAATAAACAAAGTTGATTGAGCGGCATAGGCACTAAGCCTGTCGCTCTTCATTTTTTTAACGAAATATATTATTTCCGGTATATATTTTAGCATATGAACCTCCGGCAAAATCTTAACCTTAACATTATATGCAAAAAAACTCTCATTAATAATGGAAAAATAACTTGATTTCTGTTACAATAAAATGTAATGCGAAAATAGAGGTGGTTTTATGAAAAAATTTGAAATTAGTGAATATACAGTTAGGACCGGTAAGCTTCCTAAGGGGTTTGCGGGATTTAATTTTGCGGTTATTTCTGACCTTCATTCTAATGTATACAACGTTGATTTGGATAAGGTATATAAGGCTATAAGCGATTCTGGTGTAGATGCAGTGCTTATGGCTGGTGATATCTTCAACGGTAAAGCATCAGATGATATTACTGAAGCCATGGATTTTGTAAAAAAATTAGCCGATGTATTTCCGGTGTTTTTTGCTTTGGGCAATCACGAATACAGACTTGCTATGAATCCAGATGTTTATGGTGATAGAATCTGGCAGATTATTGAGGCGTTGGAGGAAACAGGAGTTGTTATTTTATCCGATGAAACTATTGTTCTTAAAAAGGATGAAGCCAAGCTTGCACTATCGGGACTTGAGATAGATTCAGTGTTTTACAAAAGAAGACCCCCTGTTATGGGAGAAGGACTTGTAAAGATGCATCTTGGGGATGCTGACAGAGAAGTTTTTCAGGTACTTCTGGCTCATAATCCAAGGTATTTTGAAAATTATGCCCACTGGGGTGCGGATTTGGTACTGTCAGGGCATGTACACGGTGGAACTGTCAGATTATTTGGCAAGATGGGTGTAATCGGAACGGATTACAGATTTTTTCCAAAATACTGCGGAGGGATGTATGAAGAAGGGGATTCTAAGATGATTGTAAGCCGTGGTCTTGGAACACATACCATTAAGGTTCGAATTGGCAATAAACCGGAGCTTATGTTTGTTAAAATTCTTGCAAAAGAGGACTAAAAAATATACAATACAAGGTGGACTATTTTTAGGAGGACATTATGCCACTTGAGGTTAAATTAGAGGCATTTGAAGGACCGTTGGACCTTCTTTTGCATCTTATAGATAAGAATAAAGTTAATATATATGATATCCCTATAGCGATTATTACAGACCAGTATCTGGAATATGTTGCACAAATGGAGAGAGAGGATTTGAATGTTGTCAGCGAATTCCTTGTAATGGCGGCAATGCTTTTGGATATCAAATCCAGAATGCTTTTACCTGTGGAGGAAGAGGTGACAGAGGAATTTGTGGACCCTCGTCAGGAGTTAGTTGAGAAGCTTCTTGAGTACAAGATGTACAAATATATGTCCTACGAGCTTAAGGACAGACAGATGGATGCTGAATTATCCCTGTACAAGATTCCGACACTTCCACCCGAGGTGGCAGAATATGAGGAGCCGGTGGATATGGAAAAACTCATGGCGGATGTAACCTTGGTTAAGCTTAGGGAAATCTACAATGAGGTTTTGAAGCGTTGTGAGGATAAGGTGGATCCTATCCGAAGCAAATTCGGCAAAATAGAAAAAGAGGATGTTAACCTTGAGATTAAGGCATCCTATGTAACTAACTACATTAATACACATAGAAATTGTTCTTTTAGAAGTCTTTTGGAGCGAAGCAACAGCAAAATGGAAGTTATTGTTACTTTTCTTGTTGTGTTAGAGCTTATTAAGGGCGGTAAAATTTTTGTGGTTCAGGAGAATCGAACTGACGATATAATGATTAATTTAATCGGGGAGGAAGCAATTGATGGAAATGTCAATATCACAGATGGAAGCAGTAATTGAGGCGGTTTTATTCACAATGGGAGAATCGGTTGAAACTGCTAAGCTTGCTCTGGCTATT
>CAZNUK010000055.1:0-15660 GCA_964576255.1 uncultured Butyrivibrio sp. | reverse complement strand
TCATCGGTGGTGGTATGGCTTACACATTCTTAAAGGCACAGGGATATGAAATCGGACAGTCACTTGTTGATAATTCTAAGCTTGATTACTGCAAGGAGATGATGGCTAAGGCAGAATCACTTGGTAAGAAGTTATTATTACCAGTTGATGCTGTTACAATTAAGGATTTCCCTAATCCAATTGATGCTCCTGTAGAGACAGAGACATATGATGCTAATGCAATTCCGGCTGACAGAGAAGGCTGTGATATCGGACCTAAGACTCAGGAGCTTTTTGCAGAGGCTGTTAAGACTGCTAAGACTGTTGTATGGAATGGACCAATGGGTGTATTCGAGAATCCAACACTTGCTGCAGGTACAATTGCAGTGGCTAAGGCTCTTGCAGATACAGATGCTACAACAATCATCGGTGGTGGTGATTCAGCAGCAGCTGTTAACAACCTTGGATTCGGTGACAAGATGACTCACATCTCAACAGGCGGTGGAGCTTCTCTTGAATTCCTTGAAGGAAAAGCACTTCCTGGAATCGAATCAGCAGATGATAAATAATTAGTATTGGAGATATAACAATGGCAAGAAGAAGAATTATTGCAGGTAACTGGAAAATGAACAAAACTCCTAGTGAGGCAGTTGCTTTAATTAATGAATTAAAACCTCTTGTAGCTAACGATAATGTAGATGTTGTATATTGTGTTCCAGCAATTGATTTAACAACAGCTATTGAGGCTACTAAGGGAACTAACGTAGAAATTGGTGCTGAGAATATGTATTTTGAGGAGAGCGGCGCTTATACAGGCGAAATCGCACCTAACATGTTAACAGATATCGGTGTTAAATACGTTATTATCGGACATTCTGAGAGAAGAGATTACTTCGGAGAGACAGATGAGACTGTTAATAAGAAAGTGCTCAAAGCTCTTGAACATGACATCACACCAATTATTTGTTGTGGTGAGTCACTTCTTCAGAGAGAGCAGGGAATCACTCTTGACTGGATTAGAATGCAGATTAAGATTGCTTTCCAGAATGTTACAGCTGACCAGGCTAAGACAACTGTTATCGCTTACGAGCCAATCTGGGCTATCGGAACAGGTAAGACAGCTACAGCTGATCAGGCAGAAGAAGTATGTGCAGGCATCCGTGAGGTTATTGGAGAGATTTATGATGAAGCTACAGCTGATGCAATTAGAATTCAGTATGGTGGTTCTATGAACGCGGCTAACGCAGCAGAGCTTCTTTCTAAGCCGAACATTGACGGTGGATTAATCGGTGGCGCAAGCCTTAAGGTTGATTTCGCACAGATTGTTAACGCATAATAAACACATCAACCCGGAGTATTGCTTCGGGTTGATGTGTAATATAAGGAATTGTCATCAGCTGCATTATATCACCTAAGAATGGAGGTAACATTTAAATGAAAAAGAAAAATTTATTAAAAAGGAGCATGGCATTTCTGTTAACAGCAGTTATGGCAGGGAGTCTTTTGTCTGCCATACCAAGCGGTATGACTAATGTACAGGCTGCGGATGGTACAACCACAGCTAAGACCATAGCAGGGCTTGGCACAGGCATTATAGCTGAACCGACAGTACCAACTGCCGACACTGATGAGTGGGCAGGAAGTTATGTATATTACGGAACATATAGTGGTAATCCTGTTAAGTACAGAGTGCTTGATAAGGATTCAACAGACTTCGGTGGAACAACTATGCTTCTTGACTGTGATACGGTATTATGGGCAGGAAGTGACCCAAGCAGTGCATTTGATGCAGACAGTAATGTATGGGCAGACAGTGATATAAAGTTATATCTGAACAGTACCTTCTTAACCACAAGCTTCTCTTCGCTAGAGCAGAAAGCCATAGCAGGAAGTACCAAAACGTCAGCAGGTAATACAGATGGAAATGGATGGAGTTACTTAGGCTGGACATCTCTTAACGGAGAGAAAATCTTTTTCTTAGATGCCAAGGAAGCAACCAATACAAGCTATGGATACTATAACACAGATAATGATGCAACAGGAAGAATAAAAACAGGCGGCAACGCCTGTTGTTGGCTGCGCTCCCCTACTACTAATTTTAGTAGCGGTGCCGGCTATGTTAACGGGGACGGCGATGTCATCAACGCTAGTGTCAGCCTCAGCCACGTTGGGGTGAGTCCCGCTTTGAATTTAAATCTGTCATCTGTACTCTTCTCATCTGTCATCTCTGGAACTGCGGGAGAGACAGGAGCAGAATATAAGCTGACACTTTTAGACAGTGATATGACCATCGCAGGAAATGGAGATGTTACAAGAAGTGGTGATACAGTAACCATTCCATATACCATAAGTGGAACGAATAAAGATAACGCAACACAGGTATCCATCCTTATATTGGACAGAGCTTACAGTGATGCTACCAAGAACGAAGCAGTTGTAAAATATTATGGTGCGTTGGACACTTCTGCTGGAAATGGAACATTTACGCTTCCAGCTGATTTATCCGACAAAGTCTGTGGAAGAGATTACTATGCATACATCATCGCAGAGGAAGTAAATGATACATATGAAACAGACTACGCAAGTGCTCCTGTGAAAATACATATTCCTTGGATGGCACAGGCAATGAACCTTGGTGTTAATGGAATCATTGACCCTATTGTACCAACAAGTACAAGTGATGCATGGACAGGAAGTTATGTATATTACGGAACATATGGTGGTAATCCTGTTAAGTACAGAGTCCTTGATAAGGATTCAACAGACTTCGGTGGAACAACTATGCTTCTTGACTGTGATACGGTGTTATGGACAGGAAGTGACCCAAGCAGTGCGTTTGATGCAGACAGTAATGTATGGGCAGATAGCGATATAAAGTCATATCTGAACAGTACCTTCTTAACAACAGGCTTCTCTACACCAGAGCAGAATGCCATAGCAGGAAGTACCAAAACGTCAGCAGGTAGTACAGATGGAAATGGATGGAGTTGCTTAGGCTGGACATCTCTTAACGGAGAGAAAATCTTTTTATTAGATGCAAAGGAAGCAACCAATACAAGTTATGGATACTATGACACAGATTATAATGCAACAGGAAGAATAAAAACAGGCGGCAACGCCGGTTGGTGGCTGCGCTCCCCTTATACTGATAATAGTTACTGTGCCGGCTATGTTAGCGAGGACGGCCTTATCCGCGACGGTTATGTCGACCGCAACGACGTTGGGGTGAGTCCCGCTTTAAATGTCAATCTGTCATCTGTCATCTTCTCATCTGCGAGTGGAACGAGCAAATCTTCTGTTCTTACAAGTAGCAGTAATGAAATTGGCAGCACTACAGGTACAGAGTGGAAGCTGACATTAGCTGATTCAGGCAAGTCAGTAAAAGTAACAGATAATGAAAAGGTTATCAAATCAGCAGATGGAACAATTACAGTTCCATACACTTACACAGATACAGTAGCCACAGAGGCAGAAAAGGTGAATCAGATTTCTGTTATGATTACAGATAAGGCGTATACAGAAAGTGATGTCAACATTCTATACTACGGGGCATTACAGAATATTAAAGATGCAGACGGTAACGCTTCCACAGTGGCTAATGCTGCTACTGGCACAGGAACATTTGAGTTACCAAGTGGATTGGATGGCAAGGTAATAGGAACAGACTATCATGTATATATTCTTGCAGAGCATACCACAGACACCAATGCTACAGATTATGCAAGTACTCCGGTAGAGATTGTCATATGTGAGCCAATTGATAGTGTTGCAATAGAAATTACTGCACCTGTCGGAGGAGTGGCACTTGATACAGACACAAGTGTAACAGCAGAAGGATTGTCAGCTTCCACTGTTAGTATTACATGGACAGAGGCAGGAAGTCAGGTAAGTGGCAACGCAGATTATAATACTGTGTATACAGTAAGCGTTACATTAACAGCAGATGATACTTATGGTTTTACCAAAGCAGTGACGGCAACCATTAATGGTAATACAGCTACAGTAGTGCGTAATAATGCCGGAACAATTACAGTCAGCTATACCTTCCCTGTAACAGAGAAAGGAACTATTGACTATACGGTGTCAGGCTATGAAGGAACCTATGATGGAAAATCACATGGCATAACAGTAAATGTGACAAATCCGACAGATACCAAGGTAACCTACAGCACAGACGGAACAACATATAGTGCAACTAATCCACAGTTTACTGATAAGGGAACTTATACAGTCTACTATAAGCTGGAAAGAGAGGACTATACAACAGTTACAGGAAGTAAAGAAGTAACAATCAAAGCAGTACAGTCCACAGATGAAGGAAATACAGGTGGTTCAGCCGGTGCAGGAGATTCTAATAATCCGAATACAGGAGATAATACTCCTATCGGATGGTATGTTGTTCTTTTAGCTGTAAGTGGAATTGGTCTTGCAGTTGTATGCTTTCTTAAGAAGAAAAAACATATTGTAGAATAATAGATAATATTAAGTTAAAAAGTAGAGGTGGCAGGGTTTAATGACCTTGCCACCTTTTCTTTTTGAGATGGACAAAATATAAAAATTTATTCAAATCACTATTGGTTAGATTTTAAATGTGAGATATAATAAATATCAAAATTGACTGGATTAGAATGCAGATTAAGATTGCTTTTCAGAATGTTACAGCTGACCAGGCTAAGACAACTGTTATTGCTTACGAGCCAATCTGGGCTATCGGAACAGGCAAGACAGCTACAGCTGACCAAGCAGAAGAAGTATGTGCAGGTATCCGTGAGGTTATTGGAGAGATTTATGATGAGGCTACAGCAGATGCAATCAGAATTCAGTAGGGTGGTTCTATGAATGCAGCTAATGCAGCAGAGCTTCTTTCTAAGCCTAACATTGATGGTGGATTAATCGGTGGCGCAAGCTTAAAGGTTGATTTCGCACAGATTGTTAACGCATAATTTTTACGCTATTTATATGCCCCTCTCTTTGGAGAGGGGTTTTTGTAGAAAAATAACTCAAAATTTAAATATATTGACGCTGTCCGCTTTTTATGATACAATTCCACTATAAGTGAAATGGTATATATTGGGCAAACTTATAGAAATATAAGGACGCAAAGCTTGAAGTCTACGGTAATGAGGGGTATATGTTACTACGATAGTTCGGTTGCAATGATTAGTTCATTGCAATTTTTTTATGTATAATAACTAAAAGCATTTTAATATCGGTATAATATGATTGTTTAAAATGGCAATCATCTTATATAAAAGAGGGTTCTGATACAATTCGCGAAAACCATCAGAACCCCAAAAACACAGCACTTTAAGAAAAAGTACCTAGGTTAAGTATATCACTTTTTCTGATTTAGTGCAAAAATAATTAGAAAAAGGAGAAGATTAAATTGAAAAACAGAATAGTATCAGTATTCTTAAGTGTAATGCTATTGATAATTTCCATAATTAGTATTACACCATATTATGTATTAGGAGATGAAACAAAGCGTGTTGAATTTTCTAATAATGAATTTTCAGTGGACTATAAAATTACCGCTGAATGGAGCAAAAATTATATTGTACAGGTTGAAATAACAAATAATAGTGAAAGTCCAATATATAATTGGGCGTTAATGTTTGAGTTTTATGATACTATAAAAAGTATTTGGAATGCAAAGGTGCATAACTGTGAAAATGGTACTATAACATTAGAGAATTGTGGATATAATTCTATTATTAAGTCTGGTGAAAAAATTAGCTTTGGATTTCAAGCAGAATTTGAAGAGGGTATAAATTTACCTTCAAATTTTAAAATTCCGGTAACATACAGAGAAGTGCCAGAGAGTGAATATGTAGTTGACGTAATAAAAATTAATGACTATGAAACAAGAATAGCTATTAAAAATATTTCGAATGATAAAATATGTGGTTGGAATATTGAATTTTCATCCGATGTTTCAATTAATAGTACTAATGTGGGTGAGATAAATGAATTTTATGACAGAATAAGTATTCATTCGAAAAACTACAACTACGAAATATTGCCTCAACAGACACTGAGCGTGAATTTGTATACGGATAAGAATGTTAATGAAATATGTGTGGATGATATTCAATTATATGAGAATAAAATTATTGATTATAGTATTTACAATAGCATAGAGTTCTGTTCAATGATAAATGAAGACGCTACTAAAAATTTTATTAGTCAAGAATATAATAATACCACTATAATTTCTGACGAATACATTAATGTTAATATTGAATCTTCATCTTCTATAGGAATGAATGATGTATATGAGTATGCAGGGGATGTTACATTTAACCATAACGGAGAAATTATTACGGAAAGTGTTTCAGGGGAAGTGCTATTATGTGCGGACGGAATGATTGGTGAATTACACGGATATTATGGTGATGTACCAATTACAGTAATGATAAATTATGCATTGCAAAATGCACAACCATATGCTTTTTTGGCGGTTGACTCAGTTAATTCGGGTAGAGATTACTACAAGGTGTACGGAATTAGGCAGCAATATAATGACAATATATCAGAAGGATTAGTTGAATATGAAGAAGATTCATATACTTTGGATACTGTTGAGTCAGAACCGGTTATAGGTGAAGTTAGTACTGAAGACAATAACGGTATAATGCTTTTGAGTTCGTCAAATTCTGCTTATGATACGTTAGCAAGAAAGTGCCAATATGCAGGATTTACGTACGATGGTTTATCTTATTATTTGGGTGCAATAACCCTGTATACACCATTAAAGACAAAATCAAACTGTGTATATTCTGTTAGAGCAAAAGTTAATACACATGACGGAAATGCACAATACTTTTTTAGAAAGAATTATTTTATGCCGGGAATGATTACATATTTTAATTCTACAGCGGACGTGAAAATATATACAAATTCCACAAATGTTGAATTTGATAACACATCACCAAATACAACTAGAGTGAGTGATTTTAGCATATCATTACAAATACCAGTTGGAGATTATCTTTCAATGAATTTGTATGAACTTAAAGTTCCGGCAACTATAAAGAAAACTTTAAGCAGAGTGTACGGTTCTTCATATATAAATCAGTGTATATGGAAGTATAACAAACATATTAATGCTGATATAGAAAATAATAATGCATATACAACTAAAAAAGGGTATGTTGGTCAAGCGTCAATTGTAAATTATAAAAATGCTATGCATTACTATTCAATTATTGCAGAGGGGACTATATATTATAGAATGCAGACAAGACTAACTACATTATATTATGATGCATCTTTTAATGTTTCATTATATACGAGCAAAATAATAGCTAATTATCCTAATGTATAAAACGATGGTGAGAATATGAAAAAGAGTACAAAAATAATATTATTACTTGTTGCCGTATTAATTATAATTGGTATAACAGTGCCTATTTGCATAAAAAATTACAAAATAAAAAACTTGGAAGAAAAATTTCATACTTCCATATCCAATGCTCTTGAGTACTACGATGAATATGTACAAACAGGGGATGTCAAGCAGATGGAGAAAATAGTGACGGAACTTAGAATTTGTCATAAGTCATTGTCAGAAATTGAAAGGATTAATGATGTAGACAATAGTTCTAAATTTATAGCAATGACAATTAGTGTATTAGAAAGTAGTAGTTATATAAAGGATTTGGAATACTTACATAGTGGATTAAAATGCTATTATGAAGATATGTATAGTGATGCGGGGTATACAAGTTTTATAACATTTGTAAACCATAATACGAATTGATGTGGATTAATGAAGTGTCCACTGTTGGAACTGACTAGTTCTAATAATGTAGTGAAAGAATCTCCCTTGCGGGGGATTCTTTTTTACTATATAATTGTGGAGGAAAACAATATAATCGAAAGGTAAGATATAATGAAAAAAATTATTTCATGGAATGTTAATGGTCTTCGTGCCTGCGTAGGCAAAGGCTTTACAGAGTTTTTTGATAAAATAGATGCGGATATTTTCTGTTTGCAGGAGACGAAGGTTAGTGAAGGACAGATTGAATTTGCTCCGGAAGGCTATAATTGCTATTGGAATTATGCAGAGAAAAAAGGTTATTCCGGTACTGCGATTTTTACCAAGGAAGCCCCTCTTAATGTAACCTATGGAATGGGGATAGAGGAGCATGACCATGAGGGCAGAATCATCACACTGGAATTTGATAACTACTATATGATTACGGTGTACACCCCTAATTCCAAAAGGGAGTTGGAAAGACTTGATTATCGAGAGGTTTGGGAGGATGATTTCAGAGCATATGTTAATAAGCTTCGTGAGAGTAAGCCTGTTGTTCTCTGTGGGGATTTAAATGTGGCACATAAGGAAATTGACTTAAAAAATCCTAAGACCAATCATCATAGCGCAGGATTTACTGATGAAGAGCGTAATAAGATGACCAAGCTTTTGGAAAGCGGTTTTGTGGATACCTTTAGACATTTTTATCCTGATGTGACAGAGCGTTACAGCTGGTGGTCGTATATGTTTAAGGCTAGAGAGAAAAATGCTGGGTGGCGTATAGATTATTTTTTGACGTCAGAGGAGCTTACAGATAAGCTTGTGTCGGCAGATATTCATCACGATATTATGGGTTCGGACCATTGCCCGGTAGAGCTTGTGATTGACTTATGATTTTGGCTGTGATAACATAATTTAGTTAATAGTTAAAAAAATAACATTTATATATTTTTTAGAATAGGAGAATTTTTATGAGCAAGAAACCTACCGTACTTCTTATCCTTGATGGATATGGATTGAATGACAAAACAGAGGGCAATGCAGTAGCACAGGCTAAGACCCCTGTAATGGATGAATTAATGAAAGAATATCCTTTTGTAAAGGGATATGCCAGTGGAATGAGCGTTGGTCTTCCTGATGGACAGATGGGTAATTCAGAGGTTGGACATCTTAACATGGGTGCAGGAAGAATTGTATACCAGGAGTTAACCAGAATTACTAAGGAAATCATGGATGGCGATTTCTTTAAGAATGAGGCATTGGTTAAGGCTGTTAATAATTGTAAGGCTAATGATTCAGCACTTCATGCTTTTGGACTTTTGTCAGATGGTGGTGTTCATAGCCATAATACACATCTCTATGGACTTCTTGAGATGGCCAAAAGAGAAGGACTTGAGAAAGTATATGTTCATTGCTTCCTTGACGGAAGAGATACGCCTCCACAGTCAGCTAAGGGATTTGTAGAGGATTTAGAAGCCAAGATGGCCAAAATCGGCGTTGGTAAGATTGCTACAGTATCAGGTCGTTACTATGCAATGGATAGAGATAATAACTACGACAGAGTTGAAAAAGCTTATGTTGCAATGACTAAGGGCGAAGGCGTAGCGGTTGAAGGAGCAGTTGCAGGTGTTGCTGCTTCATACGAAGCCGGAGTTAATGATGAGTTTGTTGTTCCTTTTGTAGTAACAGAGAATGGCGCACCGGTAGCAACTATTAATAATAAGGATTCAGTAGTATTTTTTAACTTCCGTCCTGACCGTGCAAGAGAGATTACACATTGCTTTTGTGATGATGAATTTGATAAATTTGACCGTGGAGCAAGACTTGATATAACATTTGTATGCTTTACAGAGTATGACCCATTAATTCCTAATAAGGATGTGGCTTTCCATAAGGTTGAGGTTACTAATACTTTTGGTGAGTGGATTGCAGCTAACGGAATGAGACAGGCAAGAATTGCTGAGACAGAGAAGTATGCTCATGTTACATTTTTCTTCAACGGTGGTGTTGAAGAGCCTAATGCCAATGAGGATAGAATTCTTGTTAATTCACCTAAGTATGTACCAACATACGATAAGAAGCCTCGTATGAGTGCTTACACAGTATGTGATAAATTAAGTGAAGCAATTACAGCTAAGGATGAAGATGGCAATGCTTATTATGATGTAATTATCTGTAACTTTGCTAACCCTGATATGGTTGGACATACAGGAATTCTTGAAGCATCAATTGAAGCAATCGAAGTAATTGACAAATGCGTGGGCGAAGTTGTTAAGCTTATCAAAGAGGTTGACGGTACATTATTTATCTGTGCTGACCATGGTAACGCAGAGCAGCTTGTGGATTATGAGACAGGAGCACCATTTACAGCTCATACAACTAATCCGGTTCCATTTATCCTTGTTAATGCGGATGAGGCTTATACATTAAGAGAGGACGGATGTCTTGCAGATATCGTTCCAACACTTATTGAATGTATGGGTATGGAGCAGCCTAAGGAAATGACAGGTAAGTCATTACTTATTAAAAAGTAATTATTCTGAAGTCAAAGGGTTTTATGAGCTCTTTGACTTCTATTGTTATTAATTAATACAAGACGGTGAAAAGATGATAAGACTTGCAGTGTGCGATGATAGTTCGGAGGATTTAAAATGTATAGAAGAGATTTTTAAATCCTACAACAAATCTAAAGTACAAATCGATACATTTAATAATCCAATAGAGTTGTTGAAAAGAATCAAAGAAGTCAGATATGATGCTTTTTTTCTTGATATAGATATGCCTGAAATGACAGGACTTCAGGTTTCTTCTCAGATACGTGAAACAGATGTATGTTCTGAAATAATTTTTATTACAGTAAGAGAAGAATTAGTGTTTGAAAGTATTACTTTTAAACCATTCAGATTTATAAGAAAAAGATATATAAAAGAAGAATTGATAAAAGCATTAGATGATCTTTTCAATGTAATAGAAATAAACAATATGTATATAGATGAAAAAGGCTATAAAATACCAATAGGCGAAGTAAGGTATATTGAGTCAGAAAATCACAGGTTGAAAATATTTACTGCTAATAATAGTTTTTTCTATATAACAGGTAGAATTTCTGAAATGGAAAAGATGCTTAAGGTGTACAATTATATTCGTGTCCACTCTGGCTTTTTGGTCAATATGAAATATATAATGAAATATAGGCAGGATTATGTTAAGTTGTATTGTGGAACGGATATCCCTGTTGGAAGAATTTATTATAAGAAATCAAAGGAAGAATTTTTAAGATATGTTAGAGGTAGATAAATGATTTATGTTGTTTGTGAATACTTGGCTACGATATTGGATGCGGTTGCACTAGTGTATATTCCAGATAGATTGTTTGAACCAAAATTTAAGTTTAGGATTATACATATGCTAATTGGAATAATTGGCGGTGTAGCAATTATGGAACTCTTTAAAAATAATGCAGTTATTCAAGGTGGATTATTTCTGCTGTATTATGTAGTTTATGGTTTGATATGTTACAAGGATAAGGTTTGGAAGATAATAGTTTCAGGGTTGGTTTTCTTTATGGCTTTAAGTTGTGTTAATGGACTGGTTATTCAGTTGGTGTCAGTAATAACAGATAACCCTATTCCAATGCTGGTAACTCCGGGTACATATACAAGAATCTTAGTACTTGCACTAACCAAAATATTCTTATGGATTATTATTTTTAGCAGTACTAATATATTAAAAAGAAAGTTTATGACAATATATGATACGGTTTTATGCGTTGTTATATTTGGTATGTCTTTAATACTTAGTTTTTTCTTTGTTGAAATTAGTGTTAATATGGCAACTGATAATGAGGTGCTTCACGAACTTTTGTTTATGGAAATAGTAGTTGTTATTCTTAATATTACAAGTCTCATAATTATTCATAAAAATCAAAAGTTGTATGAAGAAAAATTATCTGAGCAGGAGATGAATCTTAGAATCGACGAGGAGCAGAAGCTTTTAGACAGATTGGGTGTGACTTACGAAGAAATCAGGATGTTACGACATGATAGTAAACATTACTATCTGATGATTCTGTCAAAACTTGAAAATGGTAGTGCTGAAGAGTGTAAAAAGTATATTAATGATATTCTTGATAAACAGGAACTTTCAAAACATGAAGTTTTTATTAACAACAATGTTATCAATTATATTGTTAATGAGAAAAAAACAATATGCATCAAAAATAATATTGTTTTTGATGTTAATGTTATAGGAAGTATACAAGAAAAAGACAGTAATAATGTAGGTGTCATAATCTCGAATTTATTGGATAATGCTATTGAAGCTTCAATTATGGAAGAATACAAACATATTGTTATGGATTTGGAAGTGCAAAGGGGCCTTTATAATATTTCTGTAAAGAATAAAATTTCACAATCAGTATTATCAAATAATCCAAAGTTAATTTCTCGAAAGACAAATCTTAATATACATGGGTTGGGGCTTAACAGCGTTAAGTATATGGCAAATAAAATGAATGGTGCAGTATCAATTACAGAAGAAAATGGATATTTTAAGGTACAGGTACAATTAGAAGAATAAGTAGTTATAAAATCTCGGAATGAATAATGTTCCGAGATTTTTTGCTTTTTAATAATTAAACTATGTCGTTTACGTCGATTTCTATGTAGTTCAGTTTAGAAGTGAAAAATAGTTAAATAAATGTGTTATGTTAAAGGTGCATTGATTATGTTGGACCATATGCAACTGCAAAAATAACACAAAGGAGGAGGGGTTACATGAAAAAGAATACAGCAAAAGCTATTGAAAAGATTGTAAAACAGGCAGCTTATCTTACTTCAAGTGCAGGGTCACTTCTGTATTGTTATCAGCCAAAGGAACCAGTAGCGTTAAAAAAGAAGAAAATGAAATAGTTATTTAAAAGTGATTTGATATATATACACATTATATTTAATACAATTTGTAGTTGTAAAAAGGTGTTGCATAATTGATTAAAGAATAAATCGTAAAGGAGTATTTTAAAATGAGACAACCAAATTTATTTAAGGGCATTGTCTGCGGACTTATGCTCACAGCAGTAGTAGGCACAACTGCATTTGCAGGAACTGTTAGCAGATCTGCTAATCTTAAAGGTGTAACAACTTATAGTGATACTTATGCAGGTGAAATTGGAGCATACAATGCGTATGGAAGTTACAATTCAAGTACTAAGATAGCTTATGCAAATTTGAAGGTCCAGAATACATACAGTAACGTATATAAATTTCGTGGAGAAGTATGGAGATGGGATGATATTCAAAATGCTTATACAGATAGTGATACAGAATCACAGCAATTGGCTCCGGGTGGAAATTTTACCGTGTCCATAATAAGAGATGCTTCATATGATGAATTTAATTATTACCATCATGCTAAAGGATATTATTCTCCATATACAGATTCGGTTGTATTGGACAGCTATACTTATAATGTAATTCAGACCTATTAAGATAAAAAACTATTTAAGAACCGGTTTGCCGGCTATGAACACATAGCCGGCAGTATAAGGAGAAACCTATGTTAAGTTTAGTTATTAAAAATATTAAAAATTCCATATTAGGCTATCGAAACATATACATTATATTGATTGTGTCACAGTTAATTACTGCAGTTATGCTTTTTTTTGTATATGGCGTGTTTGGAAGTTTTAATGTTGAATTAAAAGAATATGAGGTAACAGAGGTTCGTATTCATGCTAGTTTTAATGAAGAAGCCAAAATGTATCAGCTAAAACGGTGTCTGCCTGCTGTTCTGGATGAAATCCAGAACAGGATAGAATTTGTAGCTGTTAGTGGAGGAGACGATAATACTAAAGTTAGCATAAGAGATGCATATAATAATGGAAATTACAGATTGGCAGATTTTGTTCTTGATATGGAGAAATTATTAGAAGGCAGATGGATTACAGAAGAGGAGGCAACAGCTGGTGATAAGGTTGTAGTAATACCTTATGAGGGTTCTGTTGGTGATACAGTAGTTATAGCAGGTGAAAGCTTTGAAGTAATTGGAGTAACCAATAACAAGGCAGCGTCAGAACACAATGATAAATTACTGGTATATGCTTCGCTTATGTCTGCACCTGATAATTTAAGTATTGGCTATTGTGTAATTCAATTTAAACAGCTTCCAACCCAGGAAGAATATGATTTATTTAGGGATGCGCTTACGGCAGAGTTCGGTGATGAAGTATATTTTCCTGAGTTTGAAATAAAAGATGAAGAAGAGATTGTTTCCATAAAGACAATAATTGCAATGTCCGTTCTTATTGGAATTATTGCGGCATTGGATACTGCTTTATTATATGGATATGTTTTGAAAAGACGCAAGAAACAAATGGCAGTATATGGTATCGTGGGTATAAAACACTTTCAAAGAGTTTTTATTAATGAGCTGGAAATAATGATTATCAGTATAATAACCACCACCATTGGATTTGTATTGTTCAAATTTGTGTTGGAGGACGTTGTTAACTTGATATATGAAAATGCCTATTCAGTTTACACCACACAGGCCTATACAATGATGGTGGCAATATATATATTCAGTGTGCTTTTGGTTACAACCATTATATCAGCATATAATAGTGGCAAAAAAATATTGGATATAAGGAGGGGTGTGTAATGTTAGGATATATAACAAAACAATATGTAAGAAATATTTGGTATAATCTTATATCTATTATTATATTAGTGCTTACAATACTTTTAAGTACATCCTTTGTAACTAATATAGAAAAACAGACAAAATGGTATAATCTTGTGAAGCCATACCTTAATGAAGATAGTATTGTTGCAAGCTATATTGGAAAAATTGAAAACCTGCCTATAGATAAGGCGGACAAAATGCTGATAACTAAAGAGGCTTCCAGTATGTGTGTTGCGCTTAATAAGTTTCAAGGGTGTGCAGTATATGATGATGAATTAATGAAGAAGGTTAAACCCAGACTTTTAGAGGGTAAGCAGATAGATGAAATGAAAGGTAATGATGATATAGTAACGGTACTTATATCTGAAAACGGAGGTCACTATGGGGCTGGTGATACATTAAAGGTTACATTCTTTACAGAAAATGAAATGATTGAAACAGATGTGCTGATTGCAGGTGTCATCAGTGATGGACAGAGAGTGTTTATGAAAGAGAGCAGAGAGCACTCAGGAATGGGTTATGAAGACCTCTTTTATACGAATAGCTATGCGCAAAAGGGAGAAACCTTAATTATCACTACTGAAAAAGAATTGGCTAAATTGAGTGAATCTGTATATGTTGAGGATGTGTTAGGAATTATAAAACTTGATGATAATATATCTCAGGAAGAGAGAAAGGATGTTTTAGTTAGTTTTATGGACTGGCAGGCAGAACAAGGACATCATATAGGTAGTGCCATTCCTAGTTCCAAAACACTCTGTGAAAGAATGGAATCATCCCTTAATGCAACCCTTATGAAATATATTCCTCTTACAGTAGCAATGCTGGTTTTGGTGATCATGTGTACAGTTGGAATAGTAGCGGTTAAAACTTCTAACAGTATTAAATACTATGGAATGTTGTATATATGTGGAATGCCATATCAAAAGGCAGCTATAATGACCGGGGTTGAAATGGCAATTAATAGTGTCTTGGCAGTTGTTATGAGTTTGTCACTGATAAAAATACAGAATGAATTAAATCTATTTGGAACAATTAACTGTGAAACAGGCGTTGTTCAATCAATTGTAATGACAGTTTTTTGTGTAATGATAATTTTGGTTTCAATACTTATGACTACTGTTATTATGAAAGAAAAGACGGCTTCGCAAATCTTGCGTGATACGGCATACTAGGAGGATTATATAATGATTAAATTAGAAAACATCTACAAAACCTACAACCTCGGCAAATCCAATGCC
>CAZNUK010000054.1:0-15764 GCA_964576255.1 uncultured Butyrivibrio sp. | reverse complement strand
AGGGATAAATTCAAAGCCTCTTGCATACATCTCCTGTACAAGACGCATATCCTTAAGCTGGCCCTCTTCCTTATTAGACAGATTATCACGTTTTCTGTAGCTTTCAATATAGTAATCTAATTTTTCCTTACCAAAGCACATAAGCTCGTAAGAAAAATCATCAGCTCTGATACTGTAATAAGAAGCATAATACTCCAATGGATAAAACATCTTACAGTATGCAATTCGCCACGCCATCATTACGTAGGCAGCAGCGTGAGCTTTTGGGAACATATATTTAATTTTTTTACAGGACCAGATATACCAGTCAGGTACACCTGCCTCTTCCATTCTTTTTTCCCAATCAGGAGTGAGACCCTTACCTTTACGGACTGACTCCATTATTTTAAAGGCAACACCTGCTTCAATGCCTTTTCCAATAAGATATACCATAATATCATCTCGGGTACAGATAGCTGTGGAAATGGTTGCTTTGCCTTGTTCGATAAGAGTCTGGGCATTACCAAGCCATACGTCAGTACCATGGGAAAGTCCTGCAATTCTTACAAGGTCCGAAAAATGCTGTGGTTTAGTGTCAATTAACATCTGCATAGCAAAATCAGTTCCAAACTCTGGAATTCCAAGGCAACCAAGCTTAGTGCCTCCAATGTCCTCAGGACTAATTTTAAGAGCCTTGGTACTTTGGAACAGACTCATAACCTCCGGATTATCCAGAGGAATTGTAACCGGGTCAACTCCTGTTAAATCCTGCAACATTCTAATCATAGTAGGGTCGTCGTGACCGAGGATATCAAGTTTCAACAGGTTATGGTCAATACTATGATAATCAAAGTGAGTTGTAATAATATTACTGGTCATATCATTAGCAGGATGCTGAATTGGTGTAAATGTATGAATTTCCTCACCGTAAGGAAGAACTATAATTCCTCCCGGATGCTGACCTGTTGAACGCTTAACACCAATTCCTCCACTAACGATTCTGTTAATCTCACATTCCCTTTTTCTTTCATTTTTCTCTTCAAAATATTTCTTAACATAGCCAAACACTGTCTTATCAGCCAATGTACCTACTGTACCAGCCTTAAAGGTCTGGCCTTCTCCAAAAATAACCTCAACATAAGCATGAGCCTTTGCCTGATACTCTCCGGAGAAGTTAAGGTCAATATCAGGCTCCTTATCTCCATCAAAACCAAGGAAGGTCTCAAAAGGAATATCAAAGCCTTCTTTACGAAGCTTAGTGCCACAATGCGGACAATTTCTATCCGGCATATCACAACCGGCGCCACCCGAAAAGGCTTTAACCTCTTCTGAATCAAAATCCACATAAAAACATTCCGAACACAGATAATGAGGGCTAAGAGGGTTAACCTCAGTAACTCCTGACATGGTAGCAACAAATGAGGAACCAACAGAACCTCTTGAACCTACCAGGTATCCATCCTCATTAGACTTCCACACTAACTTCTGGGCAATAATATACATAACGGAATATCCATTACTGATAATTGAAGTCAGTTCCCTCTCAAGACGGTCCACAACTGTCTTAGGAAGATTAGGTCCATATAATTTGTGGGCATTTGAATAACATATTTCCCTTAAGGTTTCATCAGAATTAGGAATAACAGGTGCGCACTTATCCGGACGAACCGGAGCAATTTTATCACACATATCTGCAATTTTTCTGGTATTTGTTACGACAACCTCGTATGCTTTTTCTTCACCAAGATATGCAAATTCGGCTAACATCTCTTCAGTAGTTCTAAGATAAAGAGGCGCCTGATTATCTGCATCATCAAAGCCCTGACCCTTCATAATAATTCTTCTGTATATTTCATCCTCCGGATTAAGGAAATGAACATCACAGGTAGCCACAACCGGCTTTTCAAACTGCTCTCCAAGACTGATTATCTGCTTATTAATGGCAATCAAATCCTCATTAGATTTGATTTGTGGGAATTTAGGATTTCCCACCATGAATGCATTATTACCAAGTGGCTGAATTTCTAAATAGTCATAGAAATTAACCAATCTGACAATTTCTTCGTGAGAAGCACCGTTAAGAATTGCCTGATATAATTCTCCCGCTTCGCATGCAGAACCAAGGATTAAGCCTTCTTTATGTTTCAAAAGCTCACTTTTAGGAATTCTTGGTCGTCTGTTAAAATATGTAATATGGGACATTGAAACAAGTCTGTACAGATTAATTCTTCCAATCTCTGATGAGGCAAGAATAATCGCATGACTTGTCTTTGCCTTTCTAATGGCATTAATATTAAATTCCTCAATTTCATTAATGTCATCCAGATTAAAAATATCTCTGGCTTCTAATTTGTCCAACAATGCCATAAATATTTTACCGCAGGCATCCGCATCATCAACTGCTCTATGATGATGAAATGGTGGTATGGAAAGTGCTTTTGCCACATGGTCAAGAGTAAATTTACCAAGCTGTGACAAAAGTGCTCTGGAAAGAGCCACTGTATCTACAACCGTACACTCAAAATCTACCCCAAGAATGCTACGTGCTTTTTCTTTAATAAAACCCACATCAAAACCCGCATTATGAGCTACCATTACAGCGCCGTCGCAGAACTCCAGAAATTCCGGCAGAACCTCTTCAATTGTTCTGGCATCCTCAACCATCTTATCATTAATGCTTGTAAGCTGCTCAATATGAAAAGGAATTGGAATTTGGGGATTAACAAAAGTAGAGAAATTATCAACTACCTTTCTATCCTTAATCTTAATAGCACCGATTTCTATAATTCTGTCATTAACAGGTGACAAACCAGTGGTCTCCAAGTCAAATACTACATATGTATCATTAAAATCCTGACCCTTAGGTTCTTCAATTATTTTCTTTAAATCATCAACAAGGTAGGCTTCAACGCCATAAATAATCTTAAATTCCTTGTTGTCAAGCTTGGTATGGAAAGCATCAGTAAACCCCTGAACCACTCCATGGTCAGTAATAGCCACTGCCGGATGTCCCCAGGCACTTGCCTGCTTAACAATGGATGCCGCATCTGCCACACCATCTAACTCGCTCATCTTAGTATGGCAGTGTAACTCAACACGTTTTTCCATTGCCATATCAAGTCGTATTGTTCTAAAATCAGGAATTTTGACAATTCCAACAACGGAGGCAACGGAAAGTTCACCACTGAACTTGTCAATGGTGGTAACACCTTTTATCTTATAAAATCCACCTTTTTTAATGGAATCCTTGATTTCGTTATAATGCTCTGGATTCAAAAACAGCTTGGTTGAAATTGAATCAGTAAAATCTGTTATATCAATTGTCAGAATGTATTTTCCACTTCTTAATTCTCTGGCTTCCACATTCATAGCCTGACCGCGGAAAACAATTTCTCCCATTTCATGCACTACATTGTCAAGAGTAATTGCATCTTCTAACACATCTCTTCCGTATACAACATCCGGATTATCCGAACGCTTTGCCTTAAAGCTTCCTTTTGATTCCCATTTGGTATTTTTAGTTTCCGGCTGTTTACGGGCAGCAGGCTTATTAACTTCCTTAGGTGCGCTCTTAGCAGACTCTTCTTCGGTTGTTTTTTCTACCTTTTTCTGTTCTTCCTGTTTTCTAGACTCCATTGCACGTTTGGAGATTTCCTCAACCATTTGTGTAAGCTTATATTCAGCCTCCTTACTATGACGGCTTTCTTCTGCCTTAACATAGTTAAATTCTATCTGAACCTCCATGCCAAATCTATTAATGAGCATTTCACTAAGGGCTTCCTTCAAATCCTTGGAATACTCTCTGGACACAAAATTATCCTTAAGTGTAAGTTCAAGCTTGCCTCCATCAATCACCTTAACATTTGTTTCTCTTAAAAGCTGGTGAAGAATCATATTATGCTTTTTAAGTTCAAAAAGCATACTGTCTCTATACTCCTCAAAAATAGTTTCAGGAGTATGTAATGAAGATAATTCAAATCTTTCGATTATTCTTACCTCCATAGCAAAAAAAGGCTTAATCTGGCGTTTAATTTCTGCTTCAATTCTGGTCAGAACATCACGTCCGATAAGCCTGTTAAATTTAACATAAATCTTAACACAGGTTCTCTGGGAGTTCATTGCAATATGATACACAACAGCCTCCCTGAAAATTCCTGTTAATTCTTTATTAAGTTCCAAAGTGGGAAAAGCATCAAAAAATTTCTTTTCTTCCATAACTTATTTCGCCTCAAGTTTTGTTCCAATTATCCAACTCATATTTTAAAGTATTTAAAAGCTCTGTTTCAGGAACTTTTTTTATAATCTCGCCCTTTTTAATCAGGAGTCCTTCTCCAATGCCCCCGGCAATTCCAATATCCGCCTCTTTAGCTTCTCCCGGACCATTAACAACGCAGCCCATAACCGCAACCTTAATATCCAAATCATAACCCTGCACCATCTCTTCAACCTTATTGGCAAGACTGATTAAATCAATCTTGGTTCTTCCACAGGTTGGACAGGATACAACTTCAATTCCACCCTTTCTAAGTCCAAGTGTTTTAAGAATTAATTTTGCAGTACGAATCTCTTCCACCGGGTCACCTGTAAGAGATACTCTTATGGTATCACCAATGCCCTGATTAAGAATAATTCCAAGTCCCACAGAAGACTTGATATTACCGGAATACAAGGTTCCTGATTCTGTAATACCCACATGTAAAGGATAATTACACTTTGTGGCAAGAAGCTCATGTGCCTCAACACACATTAACACGTCTGAAGATTTAATGCTAACAACTAAATTATCATAGCCCTTATCCTCAATTATTCTTACTTTATCAAGTGCACTTTCAACAATTCCCTCTGCGGTAACTCTGCCATATTTATTGATAATATTTTTCTCCAAAGAACCACTGTTAACTCCCACTCGAATTGGGATATTACGTTCTCTGGCACAGTCCACCACCGCACGAATATTTTCTTCACTTCCAATATTACCGGGATTAATTCTAATCTTATCGGCGCCGTTTTCCATGGCAAGAATTGCCATTTTATAATCAAAATGAATATCAGCTACAACAGGAATGGATACATTCTTCTTAATTTCTCTAAACGCCCTTGCCGCTGCTTCATTAGGTGCTGTACAGCGCACAATTTCACAACCTGCCGCTTCCAGTCTGTGAATCTGACTAATGGTAGCCTTAACATCCTCTGTTGGTGTATTAGTCATAGACTGTATCAACACAGGATTGCCTCCACCTATTATTCTGTTGCCAATTTTAATTACTTTAGTGTTATCCCTATACATTAAACACCTCATTGAAACAGTTTTCTAATATCATTAAACAGTACTACCACTGAAAGTAACAACAACAGAATGATTCCTACAAAATGTATCATTCCTTCCTTCTCTCTTGGTACAGGCTTTCTGGTTATTGCTTCTATAAATAAAAATACAAGCTTACCACCATCCAGTGCCGGTAACGGAAGAAGGTTCATTACACCAAGATTAGCACTAATCATAATTGTCCAGTTAAGAACATTAAGGAATATATATTTTACTCCGTATTCCTTACTTTCTTCAACCACATCTCCGATTGCAGTTACAATACCAACAGGTCCTGAAAGGTCATTAACTGAAGCACCACCACTAAATAATAATCTAAAACTCATAAATACGGTTTTAATCCAGTATCCAACCTCACAAAATGCATATTTAATAGTCTCTAACGGATTACATTTAACTCTTGCACCAGATAAAGTATACCCATAATTATAGTATTCCTGATGAACTATTTTAGGTGTCATTTTAAGTGTAACTTCTTCGCCGTCTCTTAACACCACTACTTCCATTTCCTTACCTTCATAGCTGTTAACCACCTCTGTAACCATATCAGTAGTTTCAGTAAGAGTGCCATTAATACTATATATTACATCTCCGGTTTTCATTCCGGCTTCTGCCGCTGGATAATCCTCGCTAAGCTGTGTAATTTCAGGTGTTTCCGCTTCCATGTATACACCCATCAAGTATCTGTCCTCAGAAACATACTCAGGAGTAAAAGAGATTTCTTTTTTCTCACCATCTCTTTCAACAGTAAGATTAATCTCTTCACCTTCATAAAACATGGTAAATATACTATAATCTCCATAGAAAACCACATTGCTTCCATTAACCTCCACAATATGGTCTCCTGCCTGAAGTCCTGCTTCATATGCAGGCGTATCCTCAGATACATTATATACTACACATGGATCGTATCCAATCATTCCGATTAAAATAACAGCTCCTACAAAAGCAAGAATAAAATTAGCAAATGGACCTGCTAAATTAATTGCAATTCTCTGCCATATAGATGCCTTCAGAAAACTTCCTTCTTCATCAGCAGCTTCACTTTCATCCTCAACTGCTCCCAGCATCTGACAGGAACCACCGAAAAAAAACAGTTTAAAACTGTACATTGTTCCGTTTCTGGTAAATTTAATTAATCTTGGACCCATTCCCAAAGAAAACTCAACAACTTTAACACCACTTGCTTTAGCAAGTATGAAATGCCCAAATTCATGAACAAAAACAATTACACTTAAAACAAAAAAAGCTAAAAAATACTGCATTACTGCCTCCTCAATAAATCATATACAGCTTTCTCCGTCTCCAGAATTTCTTCCACTGTCGGATTATCTATATATTGTATGCCAGCCATGGCTCTCTCAATCATATCTGTGATTGTAAGATAAGAAATCTCCCTGTTCAGGAACTTCTCCACCGCAAATTCATTGGCTGCATTAAATACTGTAGGAAGATTTCCTCCCTTTCTACCCGCCTGATACGCAAGATTAAGTCCTCTGAAATTCTCCATATCAGGAGCCTCAAAGGTAATCTGTGAAAGCTTGTAAAAATCCAGTCTTTCGCTCGCCATAGTTCTTCTGTCCGGATAAAAAAGAGCATACTGAATAGGTAGCCTCATATCCGGTGTACCAAGCTGTGCAATCACACTTCCGTCCACAAACTGAACCATTGAATGAATAATGCTCTGTGGCTGAACCACAACAATTACATCATCAATATCCACATCAAAAAGCCATTTTGCTTCAATTACCTCAAGTCCTTTATTCACCATTGTAGATGAATCAATTGTGATTTTTCTACCCATAGCCCAGTTAGGATGTTTAAGTGCATCCTCCAACTGAACATTCTTCATAAATTCCCTATCCTTACCTCTGAAAGGACCACCGGATGCTGTTAAAAGTATCTTCTCGATGGTTCTTTTATTCTCTCCATTTAATGCCTGAAAAATAGCGCTGTGCTCACTGTCAACAGGGAGAATGGCAACATTTTGTTCCCTCGCAAGGGGCATAATTATGTGTCCCGCTGTTACAAGAGTCTCTTTATTGGCAAGGGCAATATCTTTTCCTGCTTTAATAGCTTCAATAGTTGGTATTATTCCCATCATACCCACAACAGCAGTCACTACTATATCAGTATTTTCCATTGTTGCGACTCTGCACAAGCCTTCCATTCCATAGCAGACCTCATATTCCAGATCATTAGTCAAAAGTCTCAATGCCGGAATCGACTCCTCTTTGGCAACACAAACAAGCTTTGGCTCAAACTCTCTTATCTGTCCGGCCAAAACCTGTATATTACTACCTGCCGCAAGGGCTGTTACCTTTAAATCACTGTTATTCCTTACAACATCCAAAGTCTGTGTTCCAATAGAGCCTGTGGAACCTAGAATTGATATTTTTTTCATATATTAGTCCTACTTAATTGTTAAATTTGCGATATAAAACACTATTGGAGCAACAAAAATCATACTGTCAAATCTGTCAAGAATTCCACCATGTCCAGGAATTAATCGGCCATAATCTTTAACATCATAATTTCTCTTAATTGCTGATGCTGCCAAGTCACCAAAAATTGATATAACAGCACCTATAGCACCAATAATCAGAAATGGCAGCCACAGTTCTTTATTGATTATATTACCAAGAACCAGACCGTATATTCCTCCGATTAATGCTGAACCCACAACACCGCCGATAGCTCCTTCTACGGATTTCTTCGGACTTAAAACAGGAACCAACTTATGCTTGCCAATAGCACTTCCTACAAAATAAGCACAGGTATCTGCAATCCAAGAACACACAAACAGCAAAATAAATATAAAAATACCGTTTTCAAGTATTCTAATCTGATAAAGATATGACAATGGAATTGCAACATAATAAATTCCAAGAAATGTCATAGCCGCCTGTTTTGCCTTGATATCCTTAAAGCATATTACGTATGTTGACATAATAATTATTGTGGACATAACCGCAAACATAGTCATATACTCCATTAAATCAAACCAAAGCATAGCATAATATGCAGCTGCCAAAACATATCCAACAATTCCAATCGGCTTCTTGTGAACCCCTGCAACCCTGTATAATTCCATCATTCCAACTGCAGTGATAAATAACGAAAGAATAAAAGTTGTAATTCCTCCACCTACCACTGCACCTACAAGAATAATAGTAAGAACAATAGCACTAATTATTCGAGTCTTCATTTACATCCTCCTTAACACCGCCAAAACGTCGGTCTCGGTCATTATATCTTCTAACCGCCTCAATTAAAGCATCTTTATTAAATTCCGGCCATAAAATCTCCGGAAAATCAAATTCCGCATAGGCACACTGCCACAAGAGGAAATTGGAAATTCTCTTTTCGCCACTTGTACGAATAATCAAATCAGGATCCGGCGCATCCATCGTATCAAGATAAGACGCAAACATCTTCTCATCAATACATTCAGGGTCAAGACCTTTATTAATAATATCTCTGGTCATCTTCTTCATAGCACGAATCATTTCATCCCTGCCACCATAATTAAGGGCAACCTGAAAGACCAAACCTGTGTTATTCCTGGTTGCTTCTTCAAGAGCTTCTATTTTATCAATAATATCGGAGTCAAGCCCATCCCTTTTACCAAGAATTCTGACCTTCATATTATTTTTATTAGCACGCTTAATACAATCCTTTAGATAATTTCTAAGGATTGTCATAAGGCCATCCACTTCTAACTTGGAGCGTGACCAGTTTTCAGTTGAAAACACATATACTGTAAGATATTTAATTCCAATATCATCAGCATCATCACATATCTGCTCTAATACCTTACTCCCCTGAATATGTCCAAAATTACGGGGCATATGTTTTTTGTTAGCCCATCGACCGTTGCCATCAAGAATAATACCCACATGGCAAGGAATGTTAAGTCCTAATTTTTTATTATAATTATCCATAAAAGATACCTACATAAAGAGAAGAAACACATAAAGTGTTTCTCTCCATTCCTATACTGTCATAATTTCTTTTGATTTTGCTTCAATAGCCTTGTCAATTTCAGCTACATACTTATCTGTAAGCTTCTGAATGTCGTCTTCTAACTTCTTAACTTCATCTTCAGACATATCATTTGCCTTAGCATTTTTCTTAAGAGAGTCATTAGCATCTCTTCTTACATTACGAACTGCAACCTTGGCATTCTCGCCTTTTTTCTTAATATCCTTAACCAGTTCTTTTCTTCTGTCCTCGGTAAGCTCAGGAAAAACAATACGAATAACTTTTCCGTCATTAGTTGGTGTAATTCCTAAATCAGATACAAGAATTGCTTTCTCGATTTCTTTAAGAAGACTTGGCTCCCAAGGCTGAATCTGAATCATTCTTGCTTCCGGAACTGATACATTAGCTACCTGCTGAAAAGGTGTTGGTGTTCCGTAATATTCTACTCTAAGCTTATCCAAAATATGTGGATTAGCTCTTCCTGCTCTGATTGTTGCTAAATCTGATGATAATGCATCGCAAGCTTTAACCATTTTGTCTTCAAATACTTTAATATCTTCCATATTGTCCTCCAATATTATACGGTAACCTTAGTACCGTTAAATTTTCCATAATAAGTATTAATGATACTGTCCTGTTCATTAAGTCCGAATACAACTAAAGGCATTTTATTTTCCATGCACATTACAGAAGCCGTCATATCAATAACAGCAAGCTTCTTATCGATAACCTCCTGAATGGTCACTTCGTCATACTTAACTGCGTTAGGATTAACCTTAGGGTCGCTGTCATATACGCCATCAATCGCCTTAGCAAGATAGATAGCATCCGCATCCATTTCAATAGCACGTAATACAATTCCCGTATCCGTAGAAAAATAAGGATGCCCTGTACCTCCCGCAAAAAATACGATTCTTCCTTTTGAGAAGTACTTATTAGCTCTGTCCTTAGAAAAAAGCTTGGTTACAGAACCACATTCAAACGGTGTAAGAATAGAAGTTTTAAGTCCAACTGAACGGAACATCTCTGAAACATATATACAATTCATTATTGTGGCAAGCATACCAATCTGGTCAGCCTTAGTTCTGTCCATGTTCTCGCTGGTTCTTCCTCTCCAGAAATTACCACCGCCGATAACAACACCAACCTCCGCTCCACTTTCGTGGATAACCTTAACCTGTCTTGCAATCTCAAGAACGGTAGCTTCATCAAATCCGGTCTTCTTATCCCCGGCCAACGCTTCACCGCTGAGCTTAAGCATAATTCTCTTTTCTTTCATTGTTGCATCTCCAATTTTTATTTTTCCCCGAAGAAATTCTTAGGACTATTATCTGAATAACACTGAGAGCAATATCCTTCAATTACTGCTCCATTATTAATCTGCACAAGCTTAGATTTGATGTTACCCATAACAATTGCAGAAGTATCTACAATTACAGGACCATGAACATCAATATCACCCTTAATAGCACCTGCAATCACTGCCGAAGTAGCTTTAAGATTACCAATAATTACTGAACCGGAGCCAATCTTGGCAGGTCCACTGCATTCAACATCACCCTTAATGTCTGCTTTATCAGCAAAGAACTCTGCTGAAGCTGAATTACCTACAATCCTGCCGCTTACCACAAGCTTACCTTTACACTCAACATTACCTTCCACTGTTCCAAGAAGCTCTACTGAACCATTAGACTGAATATCTCCTGTAATCTTAAGTCCCGGTGTGATAATTGCAGTCTCATCTGTTGCATCCGTAGTATTAGATGTAAGGATATCTTTTTCGGTAATGTTAGAAGTCTTGGCAGGTGTCTTTGGTTTCTTCTCTACAGTTACCTGTTTCTCCACTACCTTTTCTTCCACTGTCTTTTCCTCTGCTATATCTTCTACAACAGCTTCTTCCTCTTTTTCAAACTGCTTTTCTGTAACATTTTCTAACGCAGCTTTAAGAGCAATTTCATCTTCACTTTCTGTTAAAGTATCAACCATAACATCATCCATTGAAGTCTCAGTTTCTTCACCTGCAAACTTTGCAGCGTCATCAGAAAGCTCATTAACCGCCTGTGATAAATCCGCTTTAAAATCCTTAAAAAATCCCATTTTATATTCCTCCTAATTAATTAACACCATGATGTACAGGCACGGTTTCTTCCGTAATAGGTAAGATTAACGCATTCATCTCCTGTAAACTCTCAATAATAAGTGCGGTTGCCTGTATGGATGTCTCTTTGCCAACCGCATCGTGCATAAGCACTACTGATATATCCTTACCTGCTATTCCGGTCATAACATTATTATATATCTGCACAGCAGGCAGAGGTATTTCTACCGCATCGCTTGAAGCAACATTCCAATCATAATATACTATACCATTCGAATTAAGGTAATCAATATATGTAGTCACTTCAGTAGTCTTTCCGGTACTAGAGCCACCCGGGAATCTGAAAATCGCAGGTCTGACTCCTATTGTATCTTCAATATAATCACTAAGAGTGATTATTTCATTTGCAAATGACTCCAGCCCACCATATACAACATCATACCTGTGTGAATATGTATGCATTGCAACAGTGTGACCTCTTTCATAAATATCAATTAATGCATCTTCATATTCCGGATGTCCATTAATAAAAAATGTAGCTTTAACGCCGTACTGGTCCAAAACATCTAATAAAGTACCCGTGTTAGGGCTCGGTCCATCATCATAGGTAAGATACACAACCTTACGGCCCTCATTAAGTGCCTGTTGTACCTCTTCTGAATATTCTGTAGCACCTGGAATACCATTAACAATAGGCATTTCAACAGTTTCTTCTGTGTCAGTCTCCTCTGTAGAAGCCTCTTCTGTTACATTCTCTTCTGTGCCGGCTTCCGTATCATAATCGGGATTAATACTCATATGTGTATTACCCGGATAAAAGTTCGGTTCCTGCCCATTATTAACCAAAACATTCTCAGAATTATCAGCATAAAGCAGCTGCTCCATTTTCATTATCTTAACTTTTTCCAACTCTTTATTAGTATTTCTTAACATAATAAACAATATAATACATAAAACAGTTGGAAGTAAAATTATTGCAACGATGAATATTATAATTATTCTTTTATATAAATTTATCCTTTTACGCCTTTTGGTCTGTTCGTTATCCACTTGTTAGTCCTCTTTTGAAAAAACTTTTAATTAAGCACAATTCTATAATAGTATATCACATCTTTTTTTATATTTGAAGTTTTATTTTTATTAAAAATCAACTTAATTCTTAAAAAAATATGAAGAATCGAAGTGTTGTATAGTGAGCCAAAAACACATTTGAAAGCTCCGTTGTTTTTCTTATGCGGGCATTGGCACAAAAAATTAAGGCATTTGCAAAAGTTTGAGCGAAAGCGAGTTTTTGCAAGTGCCTTATAATATCATCTTTATAGAAATGTCCGCCTAGAAAAACCAAAAGGGTTCAACAGCGTTTTTGGCTCACTATATGACTTACTTATTCTTTGCCATTCCAGCAATATGTACATAATTTGCATTTATCAATGCCTACTGCCTCTAACATATCGTCAAGTCTGTTGTATCTAAGAGAAGTAAAATTAAGTTCCTTACGAATCTCTTCAACCATCTGTTCATATTCCTTAGTCTCAGGGTCCGCATATTTTTCAAGCACTTCTTCAGTAACATTACCATTTTCAAGCTTATCAATCACTCTTCTGGTAATCAAATCCATTTCTGAATTAGAACGGGAAAAATTAAGATATTTACATCCATATAACAATGGTGGACAAGCAGGTCTTATATGAACCTCCTTCGCACCGCTCTGATATAAAAATTCTGTTGTTTCTCCAAGCTGTGTTCCTCTTACGATAGAATCATCTATAAGCAAAAGGCTCTTATCCTTAATAAGCTCGTCCACTGCCAAAAGCTTCATCTTGGCGATAAGATTTCTCTGACTCTGAATTGATGGCATAAAAGAACGTGGCCAGGTTGGAGTATATTTTATAAACGGTCTGGAAAATGGAATTCCGGATTCGTTAGCATATCCTACTGCATGGGCAATTCCCGAATCAGGAACACCTGCAACAATATCCGGTTTCACTGTATCTCGCTTAGCAAGCATTGCTCCACAGTTATATCTCATCTGCTCAACACTGATTCCTTCGTAAGAGCTTGATGGATATCCATAATATACCCACAAAAAGGTACACATCTTCATATCCGTTCCCGGATTCATCAATGTAGTGCAACCTTTTTCATTAATGACTGCAATTTCTCCAGGACCCAACTCCTTATGAGTTGTATATCCAAGATTCTTATAAGCAAAGTCCTCAAAGGATACACACATAGCATTGTCCTTCTTACCTATAATAACAGGAGTACGTCCGTACTTGTCCCTTGCGCAGTAGATTCCAGCCTGATTCATAAGAAGAATTGACGCAGAGCCTTCTATCATCTCTATTGCATAATGAATACCTTCGATTAAATTTTCTTTCTGGTTAATAAGGGATGCAATAAGCTCAGTAGGATTAATATCCCCACCACTCATCTCCAAAAAATGAGAATGACCATTGGCAAATAAATGCTCGGCTAATTCCTCCACATTATTAATTCTACATACTGTTGTAATTGCATATGTACCATGATGGGAACGAACCATCAAAGGCTGTGGCTCGTAATCAGAAATACAGCCAATTCCGTAATTTCCCTTCATTTTCTGAATGTCCTTATCGAACTTGGTTCTAAAAGGAGAATTCTCAATATTATGAATTGAACGATCAAATCCATTCTCACCATAAACTACCATTCCACCTCTTCTGGTTCCAAGATGGGAATGATAATCAATTCCAAAAAACAAATCAAAAACACAATCTTCTGTGGATGTTACACCAAAAAAACCGCTCATAATTTCCTCTCTTTCTATATATCTCTGAAATTTATTTTATGAACGTTAATATAATACTCTGTTTTGGGAATAATCTCCTAAAGTGATTTTTGTGTGCCTTGGCATTCGGGCTGCATCTTATGCAGCCCTATGTGCCACTAGGCACACAACCTAAGCGCAAGCGTTCACTTTAGGAGATCGTTTTTGTATTACTTATTTATTAACTTCTGCCTTAAGCTGTGCTGTTAACATTGGAACGATTTTGTTCAAATCTCCAACAATACCGTAATCAGCTACATCAAAGATTGGAGCTGTCTCATCTTTGTTAATTGCAATGATGATATCAGACTCTTCCATACCTGCTGTATGCTGAATTGCACCGGAAATACCAATTGCAAAGTATACATTAGGACGAACTGTTTTACCTGTCTGACCTACCTGAAGGTCTCTTGGCATCCAGCCATTATCAACAACTGCTCTTGAGCAGGATACAGTACCGCCAATAGCTGCAGCAAGCTCTTCAAGAAGCTTGAAATTCTCTGCACTACCAACTCCACGTCCACCGGATACAAGAATCTTAGCCTCTGAAATGTCAACTGTCTCAGCAACAGACTTAACAACTTCAAGAATCTCTACATACTTGCTATCAGGTGTGAAACCTGGATTAAATTCTACTACATTAGCCTTTGCACCTTCAATTGGAGCAATTTTCTGCATAACGCCAGGACGAACAGTAGCCATCTGTGGTCTGTTGTATGGACATGCAATTGTAGCGATTGTGTTACCACCGAATGCAGGACGAGTCATTAATAACTGGTTATGAAGCTGCTCCTGATTTGGGATTGCAACTAATGGGAAATCACCAATTTCAAGTAATGTACAGTCAGCAGTAAGACCTGTAGCAACTCTTGCAGATACTCTAGGTCCAAGGTCACGACCAATAGCTGTAGCACCAACTAACATGATTTCCGGTTTGAACTCATTAATTACAGATGCAAGTGCATGTGTATATGGTTCAGTTCTATAATCCTTTAATTCTGGATCATCAACCACGATAACTTTATCAGCACCGTATACTGCAAGGCTGTCTGCAAGACCCTTTACATCTGATCCAACTAATACTGCTGTTACATCAGTATTTAAATCTTTTGCTAAATCTTTCGCTTTTCCAAGTAATTCGAAAGCGATGTTGCTTATCTGATTATCTACCTGTTCAGCGTAGATATATACACCTTTAAATTCTTCTAAAGCCATTTTATTCACCACTTTTCTTTCTTATTAGATTACGTGTTTCTCTTTTAATTTGCCCATGATATAAGCAACTGACTCGTCAGCTGAATCAAAAGCAACCTTTTCTCCGGCACCTTTTCTAACCTTATCAGATGCCTTAGCAATCTTAGTAGGAGAACCCTTTAAACCAAGGTTTGCATCATCAACATCTTTAAGATCTGCTCTGCCCCATACTGTAATTTCAGCTTCACAGGCATCAAAGATTCCGCCCGGTGTCATGTAACGTGGCTCATTTAATTCAGCAAGTGCTGTTACAAGACATGGCATTTTTGCTTTTAATACATGATATCTGTCATCAAACTGACGCTCAACAACAA